>JAKLQT010000100.1 GCA_022013205.1 Candidatus Omnitrophota bacterium
AGGAATATTCTGTTCTTCAAATTCAATACCTAAACATTCCTGATATACTGCTTCAAGAAATCCATTGCCTTTTTCATTGTAGACTTCAAAGCAAGCTCCGATTATCTTATGACTTTCATTTTTGAACAATATATCTTTATCCATATTCGTTTAATTCGTGTGATTCGTGGTTGTATTATCTTATCTTTTTTATTTAATATCTCCGTTTACCCCCTTAGAGAAAGGTTGCCTGAGACAACCGTCAAAGCCTTAAGATGAATTATCTCTAACGGGGTTTATAATTCTTGATATTTTGTCTTTCACTAAGGCCTCAGAGAAATGGTATGAATGATGATTTTACCAATTTCATTTTCTCTCATTATTCTTTGTGGCTCTGTGCCTCTGTGTGAGTTTTATTTATTTTTATCCTGTTTTTATTTTTTTACCGCTAAAATCACAGAATTTACGAAAGATATTACTATCTAACAAGATATCTTTAAACATTTTCCCATCGGTGAGCTTCATTTAGTTTTTTAAATAAAGCTTCCGTAATCTTTTGTATTCCCTCTCCGCTAATACAGGAGCTACGATATATTTTTTCCTTAATTTGCGCTTTAAAATCTTTTAAATTCTCTTTTGAAGCTGGCAAATCCATTTTATTTGCCACCAGTACTCGAGGCCTTTTCATGAGCTGCATGTCATATGATTCTATTTCATTGATAAGATTAAGATAATCATCAACAGGCTGACGCCCCTCTGCTGCGGACATATCAATCAAAAATAGCAAAAGCTTTGTTCGTTCTATATGACGAAGGAATTCAAGCCCCAGGCCTTTCCCCTTATGCGCGTCTTTTATTATGCCTGGGATATCCGCGACAACGAATCTTTTATGAGATTGGCTGGATTTAACAACCCCTAGTACAGGGCAGATTGTTGTGAAAGGAAAATTTGCTACTTTTGATTTAGCCTCAGAAACAGTATTTACAAACGACGATTTACCGGCATTTGGATATCCGATAAGGCCTACATCAGCGATTAGCTTAAGCTCCAGGCTTATTATTTTCTCTTGTCCCTGGCCGCCCTCCGTAGCTGGCCTTCCCCGGTAATTGCCCTTCCCAGCCGCGCCGCCTTTTACAGCTATAACCTGTTCGTTTTCTGAATTCAAATCACGAATCAAAAGTCCATTTTCTTCATCTCGGATAATTGTACCAGGAGGGACTAGAATGATACGGTCTTCGCCGTTGCTGCCATTTTTCAGATTGCTGCCACCATGCTTACCGGATTCAGCTTTGAAATGCTGTCGATAACGAAAATCCAGCAGAGTATGCACATTGGGATCAGCGCGCATAATAACATTACCGCCAATGCCTCCATTACCTCCGTCACGTCGGCGATAACGCATCCCTCTTTTATAATAGAAGCTTTCACAGCCCTTGCCGCCGTTACCCGCTTTGATATAGATCCTGGCCCGGTCAATAAACATGACCTTTATTTAACCTTAATTAACACTAACACTGATTACTTTTTCTTTAGGAAAGCAGACTTTCCCGTCAATAAGAGAATAGAGAGTATAATCCCTGCCTACGCCGACATTTTTACCAGGTTTAAACTTCATGCCGCACTGTCTAATCAATATTGATCCGGCTCGAACTGCTTCTCCGCCATAATGTTTAACTCCTAACCGCTTTGAATTACTATCTCTTCCGTTACGGCTTGCGCCTTGTCCTTTTTTAGTTGCCATGTTTCTATCTCCTTAATGAGTCCGCCCAGGCGGACGAATTAACTCTGTTGAATATGAGGGAAATTGTCGAAGAGAATTTCCCCATGCCTATGAAACAGAGTCTTAGTTTATATTTTTTATAAGTAATTTCGTTAACTTCTGCCTATGCCCGGTCTTTTTATGCGAGTTTTTCCTGCGCAGATACTTATAGACCACTAATTTCTTGCCTTTTGTCTGCTCTATCACCTCTGCCTCGACCTTTGCCCCCTCTATATAAGGCTGGCCTATCTCAACCTTTTTGTCATCAGCAACCAGCAGAATTTTATCCAGAGTAATTTTACTCTTTGCCACCACGTCAAGCTTATTAACCTCAATAACATCTTTTGGCGCAACCTTATATTGCTTACCACCAACCTCTAAAATCGCGTACACAGTATCTACCTCCACATTTAAAAATTCATTTTTTCACTTTTTTCTATTAAAAACAATAGTAAAACTATATCACAAAAACATAACCTCTTCAATACCTAAATGTTCGTCAGTAATTATGGCAATTTTCACCCACATCTTCTTTTCCATATTGGTAATGGTCATGCGGTCTTCATTGAGCAGCCGCATGGCAATTTTAGGATGTACCTTCACCTTAAGATGACGCCTCTTATTTGCTTGAAGAAAACCTCTTATCTGTCTTAATACGGCAATAGCAATAGTTTGTATAGATTTTATCCTGCCCGTTCCTGAGCAATGAACGCATTTATCAAAAATTAGACTATCCAGGTTCTTTCTTATCCTCTGTCTGGCTATCTGAACAATCCCCAGCGGAGAAAACGGATACACCGTAAAACGCGCCTTATCATTTTCCATAGCCTTCAGGAGCACGCTAAGCACCTTTTTCTGATGAGAAGACTTCTGCATATCAATAAAGTCAATTATAATTATACCGGCCAGGTCTTTCAAAGCTATTTGCCGCGCTATCTCTTTTGCCGCCTCTAAGTTAGTCAGAAAGGCTGTTTCTTCCAGCCTGCCTCTATTTATAAAGCTGCCGCTATTTACGTCAATTGAGACCAGGGCCTCTGTCCTTTCAATAACTATATATCCGCCCTTTTTAAGCGATACCTTCTGGGCAAATATCTTTTCTATTTGCTGCTGCGCGTCATGCTGTTCAAAAAGATGCATCTTTTCATTATAAAAACTAATGTATCTTCGTAAATGCGGAGCCAGAGTTTGGACAAACCCCATTACTCTTTTATAATCCTCTTTTTTATCTATTAATACCTGTTTTATATCATCGTTGAGAAAATCCCTGGCTACTCTCAAAATCAGATCATATTCCTCGTGTATTAAACAAGGAGCATTCCTTCTGGAAGATTTAACTTTTATTGTTTTCCATAATCTGAGCAGGTATTTTAATTCACGCGCAAACTCTCTCTTTCCCATCCTCTGCGCCTGGGTACGCATAATACAGCCCATATCTTTAGGCAGCCCTATTTCCTTAAGCAGCGCTTTTAGGCGTTGCCGCTCTTTGTCATTGGTTATCTTTTTAGAAATACCGATATTTTTGCTATACGGCATCAATACCAAAAAACGCCCCGGAAGACTTATTTGGGAGGTTAAACGGCTACCCTTGGTACCAAACGGCTCTTTAACGACCTGAACAAGGACATCCTGTCCTTTGGTCAAAAGCTTATCTATTGTCTTTGCTTCGTAGTTTGCTTTTTTAGGGGCATTATCCGCTGATTCAGCCTCGTCCGCGTTTTCAATGGCATATTCATCACTGCGCAATGATTCCGGTAGTAATTCCTGTACATACAAGAACCCGTTCTTTTCAAGGCCTATATCAATAAATGCCGCTTCCATGCCTTTAACAACCTGAGCCACCTTGCCTTTGTATATATTGCCGGCCAGATGCGCCACACTGCTTCTTTCCAGGAAAAACTCCTCAAGCTTGCCGTTTTCTAAAACAGCAACCCTCTTTTCCTGTTCATCAATACTCATTAAAACTTCTTTATTCTGCATAATTAATTTCTATAGTCCTTAAATCTTTATTTAGCTGTCTATCCATCCTGTCTTTGAATTCCAGCAGTTCCATTTTTGTTTTCAAAAAAAATAATACTCCCATTTCACCTCTTACTCCCAATTTTAGAGCATCATCGAATTTCACCTTTGGATGAGGGCTGAATCCCTCAGTCAGGACAAAAGGGATTTCCGCGCGTCTTAATGCCCTGTAAATAAGCCTTATAAAATCCAGGTGCGATATAAACCGCATCATTCCATCTTTTTTAAACTTTGCTTTAATTTTTAACACATCCATCTAATTTTCAAAAAATATAAAAATCCAGGACCCAATGGCCCTGTATCTCATTAGTCCTCGGTTTTCATTTTCTAAAAAGATACCCCTTATTTTTCCTTTCCTCTTCCTCATCTGTTTTCTTTTGGGAAACCGTATCAGGTTTTTTCTCAGCTGCTTTTTCCATCACCTCTTCAGGAGACTCGGTCAATGCTGTTGCAGCCTTACCGGTAACATCAGCTTCCTGCGTATCCGCCGCCCCGCTCCTTTCCAATTTTCTTATTTCTTCCAATTCTTTATCGAACATGTCTGCTTTTAAGAAATCAGCTTCCTCGGCTTTGACAACATCTTCCATGCCAAGTTCGGCCATATCTTCTTCAACAGTGCTGAGATCCGTCACCGCCGAATCAAGTGCTTCTGATATCTTCTTTCTTTTTACTATGCTGTTTTCCTTCACGATATGCGGTGTAATAAAAATAAGCAGATTATTTCTTACAATTTCATTGGCTTTATGCTGAAAAAGTACCCCCAATATCGGGATATCACCTAAAAAAGGAATCTTTGTTTTAGTTTCAATGGTCTTATCCTTAATCAATCCGCCGATGACCAAAGTTTCCCCGTCCTTGATCATTACTGTCGCGTCTGCTGTTTGAGTACTCAATACCGGCACTCTTGCTCCTTCAAACTCAATCTCCTCCTGCTTATCGGAAATCTCAGGATGCAATTTTAATGTAACGTATCCATTCTTATTGATCGTAGGCGTAACTCGAAGGAGGATTCCATAACTCTTATATTCCCAACCGGAAATAACAAACCGCCCCTGTTCTTCACTGTATGAATAGTTGGCTATCGGCCAGTCAGTACCGACGTGGATCTCAGCCATCTCATTATCCAGGGTAGTTATGCTCGGATTCGACAATATCTTTGTTTTTCCATTAGTTTCTATGGCTTCAAGCAAAAGGCTGAAAGATGATCCGTCAAGTATCCCCAACGTGTAATCAGCAGCCGTGGACAAAGGAAATGAAGGATTTGTAATTGAAGGAAATGAATCCGCCGCATCCCCTTTAGGCATATAATTGCCGTATTTTGCCCCCACATTGTTTGCCGGCCATGGAAAAGAAGTCGGCCTTGAAGACATTTTAGCATTGTAAGAAGCGTTCCATTTCAATCCCAGGTCTTTAATGTTTGAAAATGTTGTTTCCATGATTCTTGCTTCAATTGTTACCTGCGGAGTCATCGAATCCAGGCGTTCAATAACCTTGCTAATCTTGTAAATGTTAGTAGGAATATCTGTAACAATTACAAGATTAGCTCTTGAATCAAATTTTATTTTCCCCCTTTCAGAGCGCATCTCTGAGAGTGATGTTGCGACATCTGATGCTTTAGCATAATTTAAGGTAAATACTTCTGTGACCAGATTTTCCTGTCCCTGTTTATCAAGAGTAGTAACGCGGATTATATTTGTCTCCCTTTCATAAGCATACCCATACGTACGGCATATTACATCGAGAACTTTTTCCCATGGCACATCAGTGATCTGCACGGTAACAAGCCCTTTCACATCAGGATCGGCCACTATGCTCACACTGCCTTTTAAGGCAAGCACCCTGAAAACATCCTGTATATCGGCATCCTTGAACTCAACACTGATATTTCCTGTTTGCGTATCCTCAACCTGCATTTCATTTATCTGGTTTGCGGCCAAGAAAGAACCTACTGCCAAAATCAGCACTAAAACTAAAAATAAAATCTTATTTTTAAAAGTCAGCAATTTGCTATTGTCCATCTGAATTCCCCCCCCCTTTTTTAAGATTAATAACCATTACCTTCCCCTCTTTTTGCAGGATAACACTTGCCTTTTTTATAATTAAGACCTGCATATCCATTATCCTCTCTTTTTCTTTAACAAGCTTGCCGTTTATAATTGCCATGGAATTACCTCTGGGATCCCAGATAATCCCTTCAAGTTCAATATTCTCGCTGTCAGAGGCTGTCTTTGCCCCGGGTAAAATACGGCCGTCCTGTGTCACTAAACTTATAAACGGATCGCGATTGCCCTTATCTTCATACGTAAAATCCCGCACACTCGCCCAGGCTCCGGCAGCTGCAACGGTGCATAATAAGGAAAAAGCCAAAATGTTATTACAGATTTGCTTCATTCATAAAATCCTTCAAACAAAACGTTTGTACAGCCAGAAAAACATGCTGCTTATCCAAGCCTGTATCCATAGTCATTTTAATTTTATCAATTTTCATGAACTTCTGAGAAGACTCAATTTCATTTATAAATCTCCCCAGTTCATGGTATCCGGCATAGGCATCAATCAATACCGGAATTTTTACAAAAAACAATGTTGTGTCATCAACCACTTTCTGAGGCTCCATGGCAATGATCTTAACGCCGTTTTCCCTGGCCAGCTTTGAAAGCAGTTCCAGAAAAATCGGGAATTCCCTTTGTAAAGGCAAGCGCCTGATAAACTCTTTGTAAGCGTTATCCAAAGATTCATATTCGAGTTCCAAGGCAGTATAATTTTTAATACCCTGGTCAAGGTCGTTCAGGATCTTCTTTTTTTCATTGGTTTCACCCAGGACTTTCGCCATATTCATTGATTGGGGAACGATAAGCAAAACAAGTATAACCGCACTGACTCCCATGGCAATCTGGAAAAATGGCACACCCGCGGCTTTCAACTCTTTTAATGAACTTATGTTAAGCTTCACAACTCAACTTCCTGTTTAAACAAACAAATTAAAGTAAAATCCATCACTTCAACTGTTGCTATCTCCCGGCGTAATACACCTTCAAGCTCAACCCCCCTGAAATGCTGGGAAAATTCTTTATTAAGCTTAAGATTTCTAACAAAAT
The DNA here is from genome assembly GCA_022013205.1 of Candidatus Omnitrophota bacterium. Lineage (GTDB taxonomy): Bacteria > Omnitrophota > Gorgyraeia > B26-G9 > B26-G9 > JAGLQQ01. The sequence continues at coordinate 6,853 of JAKLQT010000100.1, forward strand.
TGCCGATTACCCCCATTTCATCGTGCGTTACTGAGACAGCGGTAGCTTCAAGTTTCATAAATCTATTTCTCTGCGCGGCCGCAGCCGAAGCCTGTGCCTGAGCCGCTGCTTCTTTTTCCAACGATAATTGCCTTAACCAAATTCCCGGCAGGATCAGGTCGCTTAGCAGGTTCAATTTTTTCGACCATAAGAATCTGTTTGTTACAAAGGGACTAAAAAGCGCATTGTTTACTTTTAAATTTACAGTCTTATTCTGTATAGAAATAATCTTCTGCTGTTCAGGCGCCAGCCCCTTTAACCGGGTATCAAACGCATGCAGCGTAATACCGCGGCCAACGTTCATGGCAGTAATAATAAAAAAAATTGCCAAGAGAATAGCATTTATTGAAAGTAATATCAAGTTTACAGGAATATGCTGCTGTTTTTCCTCATTTTTTGCTTTATACGCTTCAGGCAACAGGTTAATTTCTATCATATTTTACCCTCTAAGTGCCAACCCTATTGATACTGTTAACAAAGGGCCTGCATCAATAAGCCGCGCTTTCGGCAAATCAGGATTTATTTGTAAAATTCTTGTAGGATCCCAAACCTCAACATCTATGCCGAGAATGCTGTTTAAGACCTTATCGATCCCTTTGAACTTAGCCGTTCCTCCTGTAAGAAAAATCTTTTGTACGCTTCCTCCCATCTGGCTTTCCGCATAATTAAAAGACATCTGGATTTCGCTCGTGAGCGAGTCTAAAACAGAGCGGATAGCGTTTATCAGATCCCCGTATCTGTCCTTTGGATTATGCTTTAAATCATTAGCCTCCTCTTCAGTCATCTCGAATTCATCGATAATAGCTTTTGTCAGCTGCCTGCCGCCGATAGGAATATCACGGTTAAAGTGAGGAATATTGTCGCGCAAAATAGTTGTACTGGTTATATCAGCTCCTATGTCTAAGACAGCAATGATCCCCTTATTCTCCTTCTGTACTAATTTAAAAGAATTCACGATGGCAAAAGAATCAACATCAATAACCCGCGGAGTAAGTCCTGCATCCCGCAAAATCTTTATTCTCTCTTCAATAACCTCTTTTTTCACGGCAACCAGCAGAACCTTCATCGTCTTCAGCCCCTTGCCTTCACCGCCCTCACCTAATATTTGAAAATCATAGTTGACCTCATTGAGATTAAATGGAATATATTTGCCCAGGCTAAATTTCAGGGCCTTCATTAATTCTTCCCTTGTCATTTTCGGCATCTGTACATATCTGACAATAACTGCCTGTCCGGAAACAGAGGTATTAACTAATTTTGTGCTTATTTGCGCGTTTGCCAGAGATTTTTTTACGGCTTGCAATATGTCTGTACCTTTTGAGCTTTTAAAACTCTGGATGTCAAAACTCACCAGTTCCTTTAACAAAGAACCAGGCTGCATAAGCAGCTGGACAACTTTTACGCTGGAATTGCCTATGTCCAAGCCAATGGAAACCCTTGCCTTTGGTTTTACAAATTTTTCAAATATAGCTTTTAATTGTTCCATAATTAAAACAGGAAAGTCAGGTCCCCACCGCCAATTTAATCAAAAAAGCAAATATATAATTATTGCTCTTAGTGTAACATGGATTGGCTGCTGATTCAAGTTATATTTAACTCCTATTTTTAAAGCATGTTAGCAATTTTTAAAGCTTAGGATAGAAAAACAACGCGAGCATTAAAATTCGCAAACTGTTGCCATAGTATCGGTTATACTAACACTGGAAACATTTACTTTTTTTATTGTGTTGCTCAGGCCTGTATTTGTGCGAACTTTAACATAAACATAAGTGTCTGAATACCCGCACCAGTAATCATTTTCCCTTTTTTCAAAAAGAACACTCAATTTTTTATTTAAAAGCTTCTTGCGAAAAGTAAAGCTGGATTGAGCTGCCGCATCTTCAAGCGTCAGCATGCGATATTTTTTAATACGCTCATCAACTTGAGAATCCATTCTGGCCGCGGGAGTGCCGTCGCGCGGGCTAAAAGTAAAAACATGTATTCTTGTAAAGCCTGTATTTTTAACTAACTCAAGCGTATTATTAAAATTCTCATCCGTCTCACCGGGGAAACCGACCATAATATCGGTAGTGAAGGATATGTCTTTGATTTTGCTGCTGATCAGGTTTAATTTATCTAAATACTCTTGCGCACTGTAATCCCGGTTCATTTTTTTCAGGATAAAACTATCACCGCTCTGCAAAGGGATATGCAAATGCCGGCAGAGCTTCAAATCTTCCGAAAACTTGTCAATCAAGGAATCATTGACATGTTTAAGCTCAATAGAACTCAGGCGCAGGCGCTTCAAACCCGGCAGAAAATTTAATTCTTTGATCAGATCTCCGATCTCCAGGGCCTCCTTAAACTCCCTGCCCCATGCCCCCAGATTGATACCGCAAAGAACAATCTCTTTAAATCCTTTTTTACTCAAAAGTTCGGCCTCACTCAAAATTTCCTTAAGTTCGCGGCTTCTGGGCCCACCCCGCATATAAGGCACAATACAGTAACTGCAGAAATTATCGCAGCCATCCTGTATTTTTACAAAGGCCCTGTTATGAGAGGGAAACTCACTGATCCCATTTTGCGGGCCATAAAACTCATGAGGCAAATGGGCCGCCGCGTTATTATCTTCAAGGATTTCGCCGAATTCCCGCTCGATCATTCGATAAACTAAGGTTTTTTGATCCTGAGGGATAATACAGCTTACACCTTCAGGTTTTATTTTTAAAGCTTTAGTGTTTTGGGCATAACAGCCTGTAAGGATAATTTTTGCTTTTGGATTTTTGCGGGAGAGATTTTTAAGCAGGCTGCCGCACTTTTTATCCGCGCGTGATGTTACCGTACATCCGTTAACAATCAAAAAAGCAGGCCTTTTTTCTGTTTCTACGAAACCGTTAGCTAAAAGTTCTTCACGCATTAACTGTGTTTCATATTGATTTACTTTGCAGCCAAAGGTAAAAAACGCGCAGGTTCTTTTAATTTTAACGTTCATTTCTTTTAATAATAGCTATTGATATTTCCATGCCACCCTATTCTCAACACCCGATAAAACCGCTCTGCCGTAAACAGTTTTGGACTCTGTTCCGGAATCCTTAACAACCATGATCGAAATAGTTTCAAGTTCAGGATACTCCTCTTTTAATCCAAGCGCCATATCAATAGCCAGTTTTTTTACGATCAAAATAGATTTTGCTTGAAATCGTATATTTAAAGTAAAAAAGAGAAACTTCTCTCCGAATTGCATATCCTCAACATCAAAATTCTGCTGATAATCCCGCCAGCCGTTGATATATTCCAATAAGTATAATTCGCTTATCTGCTCCTTTTCTTCATGCGCCTGAGGCAGTTGCGAACAAACCTGGTAAATCACAATAACAAAGAAATAAAGAAAAACTACTATCGCAAAGATAAAAACTTTTCTTTTATTCCTAAGAAAAAAATCTTTTCCTTTAACCGAAAGCCCCTGGATAACCTTTTCCAAAGGAAATTTGCCTTCACTTTTGTTCATAATTTCCACTCATAATTTAAAACCGATAACACCATTGTCACCGCGGTTTCGCATCTAAGTACATTTTTCCCAAGCGTTACGCCTATGGCCCCATTTTCCTCGGCATTACGCGCTTCCTCTTCTGTAAAGTCCCCTTCCGGCCCGATAAAAATTATCGTGCTCCGGGGTTTACCGGCTTTAGCAATTTTTTTTAAGGATACGGTTCCTTTATGTAAAGAGGGTATCAATGCAAGGCTGTATTTGGAAATTCTCATAAGCAGCGTTGAAAAATCAGTCACCGGGGCAATCTCGGGGACATAAGAACATCCGCACTGCTTTGCCGCCTCAACCGCAATCCTTTGCCACCTAAGCCTTTTTTCCGCAGCTTTCTCCTGACTTATTCTAACGACCGTTCTTTCGCTCTGCATTGGAATGAGGTTATTCACTCCCAGCTGCGTTGCCTTATCTACTATGGAATCAAACTTTGAAAGCTTGGGTATCGCCGCGGCTAAGGTTATATCCGTATTGTCCTTTAAAACCGATACGGCCTCGCTTATGCGTATTATCCCCTTTTTTGAGGATAATGATACTAACGTTCCAAGATACTCCTTACCCTTACCGTCAAAAGCAGCAACACTAGCCTCTTTACGCAGCCTTAAGACAGAATACGCGTGTTTTGCCTCTTCATGCCCTACATTTATAACATTGCCGGTTACATCTTCCTGATAAATATAAAATCGATGCATTACTTAGTCCGAGTATTTTTTTAATTAAATTTTAACGCTGCATAAATTTGTACTGCTGATACAAAAAGTGGACGACAATTAATTGTCGTCCACTTAAGTTCTTCTAATCTTATCAGCCTGTATTATGGCCAGACATGAGTTCCGCCTATACTGCACACAGCCTCAGGATTACCACTCGTCGCGTTGGTATCAATAGTATATGTTCCTCCCTGCGGACAGGAAGGCACATCAGCTAAATACCCCCAAGTCTCCAGATCCGCTACACCATTCGGAGCATCTGTACCCCAGTCCCAAGTGCTAACTGTATTTTCCTTAACCTCATAGATGTTCATTGCAGAAACAAGGCCGCGTAAATTAGCTACACACACCTTTTCGTTCGCGTCTTCTCTGACATCAGCAAATCTAGGTAGAATCAGTGAAACCAGAATCCCTAGTATAGCAATAACGATTAAAAGCTCAATTAATGTAAAGCCTTTTCTATTCATTTCATTCACCTCTTTTCCCAGTCTGTTTTTAAACTATCACGGCCAAATATGAGTTCCACTAATACTGCACACAGCCTCAGCATCACCACTCGTTGCGTTGGTATCAAGAGTATATGTTCCTCCCTGCGGACAGTTAGGTTCATCAGCTAAATACCCCCAAGTCTCCAGATCAGCTACAGCATAAGTACCCCAATCCCAAGTGCTAACTGTATTTTCCTTGACCTCATAAGTATTCATTGCTGAAACAAGGCCGCGTAAATTAGCTACACAAACTTTTGTGTTCGCGTCTTCTCTTACATCAGCAAAACGAGGTAAGATCAACGCAACAAGAATACCGAGAATAGCAATAACAATCAAAAGCTCGATTAATGTAAACCCTTTTCTACTCATCTTACTTCACCTCCCATGTTTAGTTATAAACTACGTCAACATTATCATCATTTCCAAAACATGAATTGCGACATCCTGTCCAATTCACTCATCCAGCACACCCGGACGATTCTATATATCTAACCGGCCTTAACTTTCCCTGTTCACTGAGTCCCATATGACCTGCTGCAATCCAAATCCCTGTAACTAAGAAAGTTACACCATACAGCATAAGTCTCCACTCAGCAACTATATCCAGCCGGGTTTGAAAAATAGGCAGCAATGTGATTAAAATACCGCAAAAGCCGGTTTTTTCTGTAAGCCTGATTATCCTAAGGCCATTTACTTGCATTGCTTCCCTCCTTTTTATATAATAATTAGCTGTTTTTGTCAAGGAATATGTTCTTTCACGTTTTAATAAGCAATTACTATGCCATTGCTATTTACTTTAAATCACCGACAGAAAAAGTTTTTCAGTACAATAACTATGTGTATACGCATTCCCAAAAAAATAAGCATGTGTAATGTATTACCCATATAACACTGCCGCTTACTTTATAACATTCACCATATTAAACATCGGTAAAAATAGAGCAAGAGCAATGACCGCGACAATAGCGCCTATAAAAATAAGCATTATCGGCTCAATTATGGAACTGAGCCTTTTAACCGTACTGTCAACCTCAGAGTCATAAAAATCAGCGATTTTATTTAAAATAGTATCCAAAGTACCGGATTCCTCTCCTACCGAAACCATGTGCCCGACCATTAATGGAAAGATCTTATTGTCCCGCAGCGGATTGGCCATGCTTTCTCCCCGATTGACGTTTTCCGATACAATAGAAACGATTTTGGCAATCGCCGCGTTGCCTACTGTTGTCTCCACAATCCGCAGCGACTGCAATATAGGCACACCGCTGTTAATTAATGTCCCCAATGTACGCGCAAAACGTGAAATTCCGGCCTTTTTAATTATGGTACCAAAAACAGGAATTTTCAGCATCAGCAGATCAATATTATATCTGCCGACTTTGGTCTTGATATAACGCGAAAACATCACTGCGGCAGCAATGATCCCGCCCAGAACAAAATGCCATTTTGTTCTTAACCAGTAACTCAATTTTAAAAGGATCTGTGTAGGCAGGGGAAGTGCCGCGTCCATGGAATTGAATAATACCTCAAATTTAGGAAAAACGCCCATAACCAGGAAAAGCACAACGCCAATGGTAACAACAACGATCAACAAAGGGTAAGTCAAAGCGGTTTTTACATTAGACATTATTTCTTCCGACTGCTCGGCAAAAACAGCAAGCCGCAGCAGAATTTCTTCCAGAGCGCCTCCGGTTTCCCCGGCATTTATCATATTGACAAACAAGACGGAAAAAACTTTTGGATGTTTTTCAAGTGCCGCTGAAAAAGAAGTTCCTGATTCTACTTCATCACGCACCTTTGCTAAAACCTCCTGCAACTTTTTATTTTCAACCTGCTGGCAAAGTATATTCAAACTGGTAACAAGCGTTAATCCCGAACCGATCATTGTTGCCAGCTGGTTGTTAAAAATCACAAGATCCCTGGGCCTTACCCTGGCAAACACAGCCAGAATATCCGCGTCTAAGGCCTTGGCCTTTACCAGTTCTTCTTCGATGCTGACAACAAAATAACTCATTTCCCGCAGTTTGTCAGCAACAGTAGAACTGTTTATAGCTTCCAGCTTTCCGCTGATCATTTTTCCTGAGGCGTCCCTTGCCCTGTATATATAAGCAGGCATATTATTATTCCTCTTCCTTGATCAGATTGAACCGCTTCATTTTATTAAACAGGCTCTTCCTGCTTATTTTCAAGATGCCGGCTGTTTCCGAGCGGTTCCAGTTTGTCTTTTTTAAAGCCTTAAAGATTATCTGCCTTTCAACTTCATCGGTTATATCTTTTACTGTTTCAATCAAAGACTTGGAAAAATCAGCAGACTCTGTCTCCAGCTTTATTTCACTGTCTAAAAACTGTATGTAAAAAGGAAGGTCTTTATTAGTAATAATTTTCCCCTCTGAGAGAATAATCGCCCGCTGCAAAACATTCTGCAGCTCCCGCACATTTCCAGGCCAGGGATATTTCATCAACAGCTCCATGGCCTCAAGCGATATATGTTCTATAGTTTTATTGAATTCCTTATTAAACTTATGCATAAAATGTTCAAATAAAAGCGGTATATCCTCTCGTTTTTCTCTTAGAGGCGGCAGCTTGATAGAAACAACATTAATCCGGTAAAAAAGATCCTCTCGGAATTGCTCTTCTTTTACGGCACGAAACAGGTCTTTATTAGTAGCCGCGATAATCCGCGCGTCAACCTTAATTGCCTGCGAAGAGCCGACCCGCTCAAACTCTTTTTCCTGCAGAATACGCAGTATCTTCGCCTGCATGCCAAGGCTCATATCGCCGATCTCATCAAGGAAAATCGTTCCTTTGTCCGCGGCTTCAAACCTTCCTGTTTTTCTTGAGCTCGCGTCAGTAAAAGCGCCTTTTTCATGGCCGAAAAGCTCACTTTCTAAAATACCCTCAGGAATCGCCGCGCAGTTTACTTTGATAAAAGGCCCTTTACTGCGCCCGGAGTTATAATGTATCGCTCTCGCCGCCAGCTCCTTTCCGGTTCCGCTTTCTCCCTGAATAAGAACAGTGACATCTGTACTCGTTACTTTTTTGATTATTTCAAAAACCTCCATCATCTTGCCTGATGAGCCGATTATTTCTTTTAGCTTAAAATTCTTGACCAGCTCTTCCCGCAGCAGCTTGTTTTCACAATTAAGGCGGTTGCATTCAAGCGCCCTGCTTACAACCAAACGCAGCTCATCTATTTCAAACGGTTTTGTAAAATAATCATACGCGCCTTTTTTGATAGCTTCAATAGCGATCTTTTGAGCGCCGTATGCGGTTATAATAACGATTAACTGCTCGGGGTCTATCTCCTTAATTCTTTAGAGCACCTCAAACCCGTCCATGCCCGGCATTTTTATATCAAGTGTGATCACATCAAAGGAGCCCTGCTTCGCGTAAATATCAAGCGCCTCCAGGCCGCGGGAAGCAGATATGACAGTATATCCTTCTTTGCGCAGTGCCTCTACAAGAAGAAATCGAAAACTCTCATCATCATCAACAACCATTATTTTTGGTTTCATCTTTAATATATCTACCTTTTCTCCGGCAAGCTTATTGTAAACGTTGCCCCCTGTCCCATCTCACTTTTGACATCGATCTTTCCCTGGTGGCTTGAGATTATCTGATGGGCTATTGTCAGCCCCAATCCTGTACCGCTGGCCTTCGCGGTATAAAAGGGATCGAATACTTTTTTGAGGCCCTCTTCTGAAATACCTGTGCCGGTATCGGCAAAGGAAATATTCAAAACTTTCGTGTTTTTGTTAAAATCCGTTTTTATTGTCAAATCTCCCCCCACTCCCATGGCACTAAACGCGTTAAAAATTATATTTAAAAACGCCTGCTGTAATTTCTTGGCATCAGCAAGCACAAGAGGAACATCGGAAGAAAACTGCTTAATTATCCGTATCTTTTCTTTTTTAGAATCATGAGCGGCTAAAATAAGCGTTTGCTCAATAACATCATTAATGTTCACCTGAATAAAATTTGCCTCAAGCTCAGAGGCATCCGGGCGGGCAAAACTCAATAATTCCTCAACAACTTTATTTAAACGA
>JAKLQT010000101.1 GCA_022013205.1 Candidatus Omnitrophota bacterium
GAAGGGCTAATTTGTATAGTTGCATCTACCGAAGCACAACAAAACATAAAAGAAAGAAAGCAAATAACACTTTTCATAACTTTTATCATAGCACATTTTAGAATACCATAGACTAATCACAGGCGACAAGTGACAAGGCGCGCTTAATAGTCTTGCTCCATAAATTCCGCAATACTATCCCTGTCCGACCGCCAGGTCTTCCCGGCGTTTGCCGGAACGCACACTAATAAAAAAGCCGTTCCATTCCGCAAATGATAAAAATTCCTTCGCAAGAAAAATTAAAAATAAAATGCGGAAAAGCCAACTTTAAAGAATTTTCTAAGAACAATCAAATAAAATTTGATATATTATTTTAAGCCACAAAGAAAGGGTGTAGGGTTCAAGGGAAGAGGGCAGAGGTAAAACAGCTAACAACTAAAAAATTCGGGATTAAATAATTTACATAAACAAACGGCCAAAAGAATTAGACCGTCCCCTTTTAGAATATGAAGATTTAAGTAACAGTTTAGCGGTTTGTAGCTACAACATGGCAAAAACCCCGTGGGTAGCCGTTATGCTTCTTTGCTTTTCTACAAAGGATTCCCGCGGGGTTGAGCAAGGTCACTAAGTCTGCGACGGAGAAATAACCGGACTAAACTATTACTCTTCCCTCATATAAACCGGACCAGGCTATGGGTTATTGCCCTGCAATTGTGTTGGCAATTGATTTTGCCGCATACTTAGCAAAACTATCATCATTTTTAAACGTCGCATTTCTATCACCATTTTCTATCTTAACCCTAGCGATCGTTTCACTTTGCATGCTTTCAAGTGTGGCAGTCAACCGCTTAAAACCACCGCTAGCAAAATGAAGTGCATGCAATAAAATCTTCCCAGTAGCTTTTGACGCATCTTTCGTTACACTTACCCCATAGTCATCTTGTAGCAAAAAGAAAACATCATCCCTTAACTGAAGGTCGGAAGGAGACTGTCCCGTACTAACAACTTTAACTTCTTTATCCCCACTATTCTTTTGCAACTGCTCAACTGAACCAGAATCGTAAATAAAATCAACCAACCAGACTTTTTTTACCGAAAGCTGATCTTGCATATAAACCCGAGAATCTACTGTTGCACATCCGCCCAAGAACAACAAGAAAATCAAATATTTATTCACAATACCTCCTGCATGTTTTGACCTTTTTTGGAGACTATTCCCAAGATATATTTGCATCTCTTTTCCATTCAGGCCGCAACAGGTTGACTATTTCTTGAGATTTGGTTCGATATTTTTCAGTCATATACGGCCAGGTCGATAAAAGGCTTCGGAACAGCTTCAAATTCAACACGCGCACATAATCTTCATAGTTTTGCTCATAATTTGACCTCAACAAAAACAAGATTAAACGATCATTGAGATATGTAATTTGCCTTTTTGCGCTTCCAGCTTTAAGCATTATTGGGTTAATAATCTTTCCTCCTATATTGCGCTTGGGCAAACCTACATACAAGGCATTTTGTTTTCTTTTTTCGAAATCCGCGTTATAGTCCGCTTCGCCATAAAACTCAAGATTGCGAACAAATTTATTCTGTTTACATCGGTGCATAAAGATCAAATCTATAAACTTCTTTTCCCAACGTAATTCCATCCGCCCGTCTACGCGTGAATGCCACAAGAAATCATCAAGTAAAAAATATTTTCCAATTTCCTCAAGGGCAATAATAGACAGAAAATATGCAGAGGGATATTTTTTATATCTAAACAGTAGAATTGAATCAGAATGCAATCGCACCGCATTTTTAAGCGAAAGAAATAAGATTCTTTCAATTTTTTTAAGGTTTACTTTTTTCACGATATTCATATGTGCGAAACATCCTAAGCACCGTATTTCAGTGCTTGTTTAACGACATTAGCGACCGTGTCCCTGCTAACTCCACGCTGCTTGCAATAACTCGACTTAATCCAGAGGGAAAGCTTTTTTGCTCCCTTACTTGAATTGCAGGACGCGCAACATCTTGCAATATTTTCCCGTGTCACAATTCTTGCGTCATTAACAATGTGCTCCCATGTCGCGACAGATTTGCGTGAGCCATCCGCGCAGGGAGATTCAAGCATCAGAGTCCCGCAGTAGACACACTTCTTGTCGCGCTGTCGGACCTCCTGTTCAAGCCACTCCGGAATGCCCCATTTATTCATTTGATTATCCAATTAATGCTACTTTATTTCAGCAAATACTTTGTGTTTTTGTGCGTTTCTTCTGTGAAGATTACCCCGGCTTTAAGCAGAGGTTTCAGTGCATAATGTGCGCCGGGGACAGTAACTCTTAAGGCGCGGCCGGTATCGCGTATCCGTGTTAGATATTAATTGGATGTCATTGAAATGGCTTTTTTTATGGTCTTGTTAGATACTATACTATTTCTTGTCCGTGAAATCTTTTCGGTTTTTGACCGTTTTTTTCGCAAATTACTTTCCATAACTTGCTCAAAATTTTCTCCATTTCTTCTTCTAATTTTACCATATTAAGATTTGAATAAATTCCTTTAAGCTTTCTTTGTAGCGAATTTTTTAAAATGTCATGATTGCGGCAAATAGAAATGTCATGGTTAAAATGATAGAACCTTTTCTTGGGAATCCAAAAGGGAGTAGCAATGAAGGAATACTAATTTTCCATCTCGCTTGCTAAAAACCCGCCATTGAAATTTATCTCAATCCTTCTTTAAGAAAATTCCAGTAATTCCTTTCTCTTATTTTTTATCTCTATCCAAAAGCCGCATATACCGCATCTTCAATTAATTACTGTCCACTTTAACGTGCTTTTGATTTTTTCGGTTTTCTTTTTGCTGGAGTGCCTTCTGTGGCTTCCGTAGCCTCTGTGGCTTCGGTGGTCTCTTCTGTTCCGCTCTGTATCTTGGCAATAATCTCCATCCACATATTCAGTTTATCGGTAACTTTTTCCTCGATTTCCTCATAGTCTTGGATTAATAATTGCAGGTTGCCGGTTTCGGGCAACAGTGATATATCAGAGTGCGGAGTTTCTAAGCCGATAGCCTTAAGACGTTCCGGAAATGCGGGGTGAGAATCCGTTGGGTGAGCCACATCGGAGGCCCCTATATTTTTTATCAGTTCTGGAAGGTCGATGTTTTTGATCGTCTCGGAGTATGTTTTGGAGATATTTTTAAAACATTTCCCCTCCTTAATCAACGAGAGATTCATGGCCATAATACTTGACCAAGGTTCGGAAAAGGCATGTGTTTTCAGCAATGCTTTAGCGAATGTATGTGCACCGAACATTTTGACCGATTCCGCATCCGCTGCCAGTTCTCGGTTTCTGCTAATTTTATTTTCGGCTTCTGCAAAGGAGTTATACAGGTAGTTAAATAACATTACTGCAGGGATAGCTGCAGCGCGGAATGCCCCACCGCTCATTTCCAAAGCTTGGCCTCCATCCTGAAGACCTTTATAAATCGGGTAGAAATGCAAGCTATACTGGGTATCTAGCCCTTTATAATGCGCCAGTTCATGCGCAATTATTGACGAAAATTCATCCCGGGAGAAGAATTTCAGCATTGGAATTGAAATATACATCGTTCTTCCAGAGAATTTCTTATCGAGCATTTTAACATCGGCCTGTGTGACATAGAAATTGGGTTCAATCCCAGCGATGATATGGTCGGGGATATGGGCATTCATTTTTTCCGAAATCTCTTGAACAAGTTCCCATATATTTTTGTACTTTTCTTTGGACAACTCTTCACCAAATACGCGGGTACTTGCGCGATTGCTTGAGAATAGTGTCGCAAATATGGAATATGCCGCCACAATCCCGCCCAGGGCGATAGAAACAACAACAACGAGATGAACCCTATGAATAAGGAGCATTTCAGCGTAATACACAGATACGGCAAGAAGAATACCATTAATTACGGTAAGGAACGCTAAGACAATTTTTGAAACTATCAGTAGTGGTCTAAAGGTTAACAGAAGCGCTAAGCGGCCATAATTGGAAATAAACCCACAAACAAATATAATCAATAATAATCCAATAGAAATTTTCGCAGCGGTAATCGACCAGAAATTAATTACCCCCATTCGTTTAGCGAGCTCGCATGAGTTTTTTAATTCCGGATATTCGCCTCTCGAGCAAAGTTCCAGAATTGAGGGGTTTAAGGCGAACTTGTACTCGTCGCTTTCGAAGTATGCCAGTACTTTCTGGCAAGGCGGTTCTTTTTGTGCTTCCGGCGTGTTGCATATAGCTTTCAACGCCTCTAATTTTTTTTCTTCTTTTTCGAAGTCGAGACCAGTTTTGACTTGCTTATCCATATAGGAAAGCGTCATTTTACTCACAATGTATCCGAAAACTGGTATTGCCAAAAATATTACTGCTAACAAGATGAAGTTTAGTAGTTGTTTACGAGCTTGCATGTGGTTTCCTTATCTATCTAAAAAAGGCAAAGCGTTCTATCAGCAGTGTAGCGGCTTTCCTGAAGCGTTCTTGAAGTGAAGGTGTAATAAGAACCTGTTATTCAAATATTATGTTGTTCGGGTATTTTTGATTACTCGCTTTAAAATCTCTCACTTAATTCTGTTCCAAAGTTCCATTAGTGGTTCCCCAATCTTAAGGTATTCTTTGGTAGATTCTTTGTAGGAATCTAAATCTGATGTATATTGATTTAATGTATATTCAGGTTTCAACCCCTGACTTTTTTTATATAATTTCTCAAGCATGAGATTCATCTTCTTATTCGTTTCAATCAATTTATCAACATATGTAGATAATAATTTCAAATAAGCTTGGTCTTCACCGTTATAGTTAGGAATTATCTCAATAATCTTGCTTTTACACGCCTTAAGTTTACGTAATATTTCATTAGAGTTTTCAAAATGCGATTTCATATCCATTTCCTTGAAAACACCTAGAACTGGTATGGCATATTCTTTTGGCGCGTCAAAAATATCATTATGGATAACTATATATTCACTTAAAAGCTTATTAACATCAAAAGAAATACCTTTGAGTGTTTCTAAATCTTTTGTTTTTTCTGGAACCTTTATATTGTGTACCGTTTTTTGGTACCAATTAAACCATTTTTCTAAACGGATAAATCCTTCTTGGTACAATTTGTCATTTACAGTTGTATTTCCTGTGATAATTAATTCTATGCCATGAATGAATTCATCTTCGTAATGTTCTTGCATAAATCTAAATTCATTGCTCAGCTTGTAGCGTTTGACTTTTTTTGCTTCTTCAAGTGCTTTTCTAAATAGTGGGATTTGCTCTTCGACTAGTTTTGGATATATTTTCCTGTATTTATCATCTAGGTTTAAATTCCCATATGCTTCTTCAGCGTATTCTAAAGACTTATTAAGATGGTCAATGTCTTTATCAGATGGTTTATTGCAAGAGATTAAAACTGTCATCACAAAAACCAAAGTAAGTATTTTTTGTATGTTTTTCATATTTTCCCTCATGAATAATTTATGACAGAATTTCTATAAATTTTATTGTTTTTCTTTTTTTGGGACAAATTCAGAAGCTAATTTTTGAGCTTTTGTAACCTGTGCCCATAGCGGTCCTCTGAAAGTTCAGTCCACTCTGTAGCTACAAACAGCTAAACTGTTGCTAACACTTGTTATTTAAAAC
>JAKLQT010000004.1 GCA_022013205.1 Candidatus Omnitrophota bacterium
AGAGACGATAGCGGAAGCAAGCAAGACGCTATCGACTCAATTGGGGGATATTGGTGTTACCGTACCAAGCAGTCAATTGAGCACGGTAATAGAGCAAAAGATGCAGGAACAGACAGCTGTGCAACAATCTCCGCTGAAGGTAAATTTAGCGCAATTACAGGATGCTAGCAATAACCTCACATCACAGGTTTTGACGCAGGCCGGAGTTGGCGCGGGAATTGTGACTTTGAAGGCATCCTTGGCGCAGCAGGTGGGTATTCCCATGCATGAAGGGCTTGTTTTGATGAGTGGTGATATACCGGCAGGTTTGAAACAGGTGTTTCAGGAGGCAACCGGTATTGACGCGGGCACGATACATTCCATAGCGTTAGTACCAAACCGAAAGGGAGAAGCTATTACCGCAGGCGGTGTTAGTATTAAAGTCATGACCGCAGGGGATAAAACGGTAATGGTGGTTATCCCGGAGAAGAATTTTAACGATAAAAATGTAGATGCTAAAAAAACGCTGCAATCTATTGAAAAGGCGTTTGCCCAGCAGCAGGCAGGAGGAGAAGGCGTTTTTGTGCTGGAAAAAAATAATATCGGCGGACTCCTCGCGGACCTCGTTAAAGGCGAAGTTCCGGATTTTGCCGTAACGACGCAACAAGGTGAAGAGGTGAAAAAGATACAGGGACAGATTAAGCTTATTGCCTTTGATTCCTCTTTTCTTGTTGTTCCCCAAGAGATGACGGAAGAAGGAATCAAAGCAAAGCTTACCGGATTTATTTCTCAAAACTGTGTTAACACGCTGGCAGAAGGTAAAACAACAAAGTTTATGATTACCGAGAATGATTCTTTTAAGGTGAAAAATGAAAGTGGGATAGAAGTAAATATCAACCTGCACAGTCTGGTTAAAGAGATGGGCTATGCCGATGATATGTTTATTGTCGTTGATTCCAATATGGCGGGGGCAGCGCTGAATTTGCCGGGCGCTGCGATGGTAACGCCGGCGGCAATCAATGAGGTTTGCAAAAAGAAGTTTGGTGAAGGCGGTTACCGTATTCATTTAATTTCTCCGGAAAATAACAAAGCGGCCTTGACAATGCTTCAAAAGGAAAATGAGGGTACTGTAACCTTTTCCACATTTGCCCCCAAGATTGGGAACAAGATTAGAAATGGAGATGTTTTTGTTGCCGAGGCATTGAAAAGCATAATCATTGGTGGCAGAGAAATGACGCCGGGGGATAAAAAAGCCCTGGGAGCGATATTAGCAGCTATAAAAATTGACATGTCTCAAACTGATCTTGAAGATTTAATCGGAAAGCCGCTTGAATCAACTGCGGGAGCGAAGACCATTGATATTGATAAAGAAATATTAGTCTACATCGCGCCGGAAAGATGGGCATAATTGATAGGGTATTGACCATATACGTGGCCGCGGAGACCTACGCGTAATATTTGGAACATATTATTGGTTTGTGCTATACTAAAAACATCCCAGAGCCGGGGAATCCTCTGGGATGTTTTTTGGCGAAAAGATATTCGTAAATATCCTAAGTTCATGGTATAGGAATTTCCTTTTTGGACGCAGATGAGCGCAGATTATCAAGCTTGGATATGGTTTTATGGAGAAGGTTTATGAGAATGCAATGATGATAGAATTTTAAATCCTGATTTATCTGCGAAAATCTGCGTCCTGTTAACTTGTTTCCACCTACGCAGTGGAACTACGGTTGCAAGAAAATCACCTTCGGCGATAACTTTAAAGTGCGATTTTCAGTGGTTAGGAAAGTGATTTATACTTTCCTACACCATAAAAAATTTTGGGTTGGTATTGACAAAGGGGAGAATTGCGGGTATACTTTTTAGACTTTTTAAAAATGTTTATAAATTAAATAGGGGAGGGGGAATGTTATGAGGAAAGATGGAGTTATAAAATTTATTATTATGCGGTTGAAAATATTTGTTTATACGGCTTGTGTATTTGGGCTGGTTTTGAATTTTTGTTACGCGCAGGAACCGGCGCCAACGGATATGGAAGATTATTTGGATATTTTTGAGCTGGCGGTCTCTTCTTCTTATGGCAGGATTAAAGAAATCTACAAAGGCACGTCAGCGGAAGTGATTGTTCATATCCAGGACGCGCATGCCAACTATGAGGCGCAGACAAATATCGGGAATATTCTTGACCTGCTGGTGCAGGACTATGGGCTTAGGGTTGCCGGCATAGAGGGCTCGGTTGGAAAATTAGAGACGGAACTATTCTCCACTTTTCCCGAAGATGAAATAAGGGCGCAGACAGCGGATTACTTTGTCCGCGAAGGCAAGATGAGCGGGCCGGAGGCCCTGGTTATCAGCAAAGGGTTTGAGTATCCGCTCGCATTATACGGTATCGAAGATAAGGAATTGTATGACAATAATTTTAAGGCCTTTCAGGAATCTCTGCCTTTTAAACAGGAAGCAAAGCAATATTTCCGCGGCTTAGGAGTTGCTTTAGGGAACCTGAAATCAGCGCTTTATATCCCGGAACTCACGGAAATTGACGCTAAGCAGTTGGCTTTTGATCTGAAATTCATTAATCTGAATACATACGCGCTTTTTCTCTCGGAAGAACTGCAAAAAAGGCAGCTGGAAACATCGCCTTACCCGAATTACGTTAAACTGGTAACGGCAATTAAAGATGAAGATAAGATTGATTTTTCCCAGGCGGAAGAAGAGCGGACAAAACTTTTAACGGAGGTTACCGGCGTGCTGCCGGAGGAAGATATCCAAAGCCTTCTGGATAAGGGGTTGGCCTATAAAAACGGGCAATTAACCGCTTCGCAGTACCTTTCTTTCGTAAAGGAATTGGCTCTGGGGCATAATATCGATTTTTCCCAATACAAAAACCTGGACCGCTATATCGGATACACGAAGAATTATGATGAGATCAACAGCTTTGAGCTGTTTAACGAGATAGAAGAGCTCGATACGCTAATCCGTTCTAAACTATATAAAAATAATGAGCAGAAGGAACTGGATTTGCTGGTCCGGGGGCTTAAGGTCATGGAACGGCTTGTGGATATCAAAATGGTCAATAAAGACCTTGAGTTTTACAAGAAGCATCAGGATGAATTAAAGACAGACCGTTACCTTAATTTTATCAAGGCAGAGGCGGAGAAATCCGGCGTATCGGTGTCTCTGCCGGCGGATATCGCTTATCTGGATGTCTATATCCCGGCCTGGGTTGATTTTTATCGCGTTGCCGGGCTGCGTGATGAAGCGATGATTCGCAATACGCTTAAAATGATAAAAGAAAACAACCGGAAGATCGGGGTAATGGTTACCGGAGGGTTTCATACGCGGGAATTGACGAGGATGCTGAAGGAAAAAGGGATTTCTTATATTGTGATTACCCCGTTGATTACGAAGAATATTCCCGGGCCGTATTTTGACCGCTTGACCGGCAAAAAGAGCGCGTTGGATAAATTTATGGAAGAATTAAATGCCGTTGTCCCGAATAAAACAGCTAACCGGTAAAAAGGTGTTTTTTAGATTTTAAAAATCAGCGCCGGCGGAGAAAATAAGCGAAGATATTGTAATATATTGAAAATAAATAAGTTATAATTATGAAAAAAAATCCCGCGCACCTTGTAAATTTAAAAATTGTATGGTATACTTTATCAACTTTGTTGATTCTCTTTTTCAAGACTTGTAAAAATCGGAATGAATTATTAATATTGATGGCGCGGTAAAAAAAGGAGGGCGGTTAAATGTTAAAAGAAAAATTAAGTTTAACGGGAAAGTGTAAAAGAAAGGGAGGAAATATGTGGAAGAAGGTTTTGTCGTTTACGGTATTATGTACATTCATAATTTCAAATGTATGCTATGCGGTGCCGGCAATAGGATCGGTATCAATAGCGCAGCCGAATGTAAAGGCTGGGTTAAAAAATTCTGTTGATAATATGGCGCTGAGATCTTTTCTGCAAACTGGAGCCGTTGGTGAACTTGAAGGAAATAAAGCAGCTTTCGCAAGCATGCTTCAACTTTTGACCACGCAAACTTATACGGAAGAAAAGGTTACCGAAATTATTAATATGTGGAGGAGTAATCTTGCCGAAGGGAAATTGGCTAGTGCAGCTGATCGATTGACAGCTGTTAGAGAAGTGCTTAAAAATAACGTGGAATTTAATGAAGCAACTGGTGATGTCAGAGTCACGAGAAATGGTGAGCTCTTCGTAGAAGTGGCAAATGGAAAAGTTAATGTTGGAACTGATGTAACCCAGGGTAATTCAGGTAAAGCGGAAAGCCAGGAAAAAAAAGAGGCATTAATAAAAGAGGCACTGCTTTCTGAGAATCTTGCGACGCTTTCAATGGAAGAAAAGGAAGTTGAGTTAAATAAACTAAGAACGGTTTTAGATAAAGCTGTAGCTATGTATGAAGAAGATACTGCTAATGGTATTAAAGAGGAAGATAGAATAGGAATAAGTCGGGAATTTGCAGAGAGAATGAATAGCGCAGTGGCAGCTAAAGATATACAACTTATGGGGACTGTTGCTTATGATGAAAATAATTATATAACATCGCATTCCAATCCTGAAGCAAATTTTTTAAATAGAGATTTGACGGATCGTACGGATATGTTAGCGCATGAAGTTTTAGAAGGAATGGGTTTTAATGATAAACAAATACTTGGAATACAGATGAAAATACATGGGATTAGAAATGCGGAAGAAAGAAAAACCGGAAATAATCCTATGGCACAAACACGTAGTGAATCATTAGCATCTGTCGCAAAAACGTTGGAAGCAAAAGCAGCCGCAGCCGAGACACCGGCAAAGGATGATATTGAAGTAGACAGAAGCCTTTTGAAAGCAACGGGGGCGGCAGCGGAACAAAGGGCTATGGAAATAAGTATGGAGGCTTGTCCTGAAGGTTCCGTTGCACGCACGAACCTTGAGCTGGCGGGTCCCGCTGGAGCATTGATCGCACTAAAAACCCTTTTAGGCGATAAGCTTGCTAAGCTTGTCGGCCAGTTTAAAGGTTTTATCGACAGCTTGGTATTAAAGGCGAGTAATGAGGCAAAAGTAGCCGTACAAGACATCGTTACCAAGGCCGCGGAATATATCGGCCAAGGCAATAGAATCGCGTTTGTGAAGAATATGATGTTTAAGGAAGAAAAAAATACAAAAGGGGAAGTCATGATGGTACCGCGTTTTGGCGCGGCAATGATTTTCAAGGTAGTCAGCATGATTAGTACGGAACATGAAGGTATTATTAATATTACTAATGCCGGCACGCAGGCAGAGATGATCCGGGATACTTTGGAAACTTTATATCCTGAGCTTGGCAAAAAAGTAAGAGTATATGAAGGAAAAGAAGGCAGCATTCTGGATGAACTGAATGGCGATGCGACTAAATTGCGGGTATTATACATTAATGAGAATGATATCGATAATATTAGTGGCGTAGCGTATATAAAATCAACGATTATGGACAGAGTTAACGGATTAAAGGTATTGTTTACCGTGCTTGCGCCGAATCTGAATACCTTGAGCAACCAGGAACAGGAAGCATTAACGCAGTTGCAGGATGGCAGGTTTGAGCTTAAGAACGTTGAAGTTGCGGTCGATAGCGACTATAAAGCAATGGAGGCGGATTTCCTGAAAGCAGTTAAAGTTGCGTTACAGGCGTAATATATTGGACATAACGGCCTTGTTTGTAATGGATGTTTTTTGCAAAGTGTCACAATGAGTCGCGCCGAGTAGTGAAGCAGGCTATACTCTCCGCGGGTATAAAATCAGAGGTTAAGCGGGAGCAGGAGATAGAGCCGCGAAAAAATGGGCGGGCGGGCAAAGCAGGAAAGCCTGTCTTTGACCGCCCGCTTCTTATTCACCTACGCAGTTATAGGAACATTGCCGCTCGCGGGAATATGAAAAACGGATGTTAGGAATAGATGCTAAATCAGAGAGGAATACATGCTTTCCTTTAATTTAAACAATATGAAGCCGGTGATTATTACAACTCTGGTCGTATGCTTGATATTGAACCTTGTTTCTCTTTCTTATATTCAAGACGGTTACGCGGATTCATTTCTTAAGGCCAGGGTGGAGACGGTCAGCGGGCCGCAGATGAGCGGGCTGGAACAGGTTAAGCAGGTGCTGCGGAACCTGAAGGTGCCGAAGGATATCGGATTTATCAAGGAAGTGCACGTGCCGCAGAACCCGGCGCAGGAGATGATCATCAACATCCAGGACCTGCATTGTAATTACCCTGCGCAGAAAAACATCGCGAAGATACTGGATCACCTGTGCACGACGTACGGGATAAGGCTGATCAGCGTGGAAGGCGGCAGCGGGAAGATCGACACGACGTTTTACAAG
>JAKLQT010000102.1 GCA_022013205.1 Candidatus Omnitrophota bacterium
CCGCTTTAAATGCAGCGGGACAGGCAAGTGTGGGGATGCCCGCCAGTAAAACTGGTGAGGTCTCGCTGTTATACAGTGGCGGAAAAGTAAATCTGCGGGATTCTCACTCAGAAACTCCGGGCTTTAGCCCGGGTGAGCTTCATTTGCTCTTGATAAAGATCAGGGGTTAAGTGAGCACACAGCTCCTTTTGATGCTTTAGTGAATGTTCTTGATGGGCAGGCGGAAGTTACAATATCCAAAGAGCCGTTTATTGTGAACGAAGGCGAAATGATCATTATGCCCGCAAATAAACCACATTCACTAAAAGCAGTGGAGAAGTTTAAGATGCTTTTAGTAATGATTAAGAGTTAAGATAAAAGATATAAATAAAGGGAAAACAGGACAATGGTATTTTATCTTGACTTTACAAACAATAATGGTAAAATGTCCACTAATATGAAATGTCCACTAAATAGTGGACATTTAGAGGCAGTGGACATTTATTAAAGGAGTAAGAAAAAAATGAACG
This sequence comes from Candidatus Omnitrophota bacterium, assembly GCA_022013205.1. Classification (GTDB taxonomy): domain Bacteria; phylum Omnitrophota; class Gorgyraeia; order B26-G9; family B26-G9; genus JAGLQQ01. The sequence goes on from JAKLQT010000102.1 coordinate 510, forward strand.
TACTCTTAAGCGATAAAGCTACAATTATTATACAAGCCATGTTATCCCAGCCGGATCGGAAGTGGGTTTCCAGAGATTTTGAGAAGGATTTTGGTGTGGGACGCGCGCGCGCGGCTAAAGTATTATCAGAATTACGCGCAAAAGGTTTTGTAGGTGGGATTCGTTCGGGAAGGCTGGCTCATAGCGTATTACAAAACAAGGAAGAGCTGATAGAGGAATGGCTAAAGCTCTATAAATTTGAGCGTAACGAGTCTTATCTTTATTATTCCGCGCGAGAAAATGTTTTGAGCCGCCTGAAAAGCTATTTTTCTGCTAAAAACGAAGAACAGGCATACGCCTTGACGCTTCATACAGGGGCGAATTTAATTACGCATTATGTTAATACGCCGACTATGTACTGTTATTTATCGGCAAAGAACTTTAAAAACGCTTCGTTGGATTTAAGGCAGGCTCTTGACCTGAAAGAACTAAAGAGAGGCGGAAATTTCTGCTTAATAAAACCGTATTACAAAACAGCCGTGCTTTGTAATACTCAAAAAATAAAAGGTTACAATGTGGTTTCAAATCTTCAGCTTTATTTGGATTTATACCATTTTCCGCAAAGAGGCAGGGATCACGCGGAATATTTGCTCAAAACATTAAAAGAGGAAGATAAGAACATTGTCTAAGGAATTCCAAAGTAATAATAAACTTCTAATAAAAGTCATTAACGATCTGTCTGACTTTTTGCCGTATTTGGTTATTGTAGGCGGTTGGGTGCCTTATATCTATGCTAAATATATTTGGAAGAACGTTCCGAATATGGCGGTAACAACGGGAGATATCGATTTTGGTGTCGGCGCGCAGGATTTTAAAGGCAAGGATACAGTTTCATCTCGAGTGCAGAAACTTGGTTATGGAGAGCGCCATGTTTCGATGGATAGACCATTTCCTTTTGTGCCGATTGTAAAAGATACAGCAGGAGACGCGAAAGCGGAGGTTGAATTTATTACCGATCCTAAAGAGCCGAGAGATCTTGTGAATAAGATTATGGGTACGGCCATTAAAATTAATGAGATTAAACATTTTAGTTTACTGCTTGGTTCGGTAGTAACCGTCAAAATGGACGATAGGGATGTTCAAATACCGACTGAGGATATGTTTACTTTTCATAAATTGCTTACATTTATTGACCGACAGAATATGGAGAAGCTGAGGAAGGATCTTTACTATGTTTATTATATGTTGAGATTTAGTCCCCAAGGGGCCCAGCTTGCTGATGATGTGGTGGCGCTTATAAAGAAATTAAAGGAAGGCAAAAAGGTTAAGCAAAATCTTGTTGAATATTTCAGCAGTGTTGATTCAAAAGGGCCTCTTTATGTGGAACAGGAAAACGGCCCGGACACGTATATTGATAATGTGAGAGAAGATGCCTTTGATAAATTTAGTGTTATCCGGCGAAGGGCGGAATCATGAAAACCTACGCCATCGGAGATATTCACGGCGCTTACAAGGCGCTCATTCAGTGTTTTGAGCGCTCAAAGTTTGATTATAAAAAAGATCACTTGATCGTGATGGGCGATGTTTGTGACGGGTATCCGGAAGTCAAACAGTGCATTGATGAGCTTTTAAAGATTAAACATTGCGATTTGGTTACTGGCAATCGGATTTAACACCAGACATATATGGCGGAACGCCGGATAAATTATAGAAAAAGAGAAGAATCGAGAAGGGAAGAATGGCACAAGAAGCGTTAAAAATATGGATGGAGGTACCCGCTGACATCAGAAGTAAACTTCTGAGTAATGTTTGGTGTCCGGATTGCAGAACTGCGGTGACAATATGTGATTACAATGCTGAATTTAGTGGCGGGGTTGTGGTCTTACACGGTTTTTGTGCTACCTGCGGACATAAAGTCGCCCGGGTTTTAGAGGGGTGCCAAAAGCGGCCTGAAAAAGAGACTAAGAAATCCTCACAGAAAGCAAAACGCGCTCTTAATCATTTCATTTTTAATGTGTGGCTGTACGGCGATTATCCTCCCACTCAAACAAATCGAATTATTCGTAAGATTCAGATTGCAGAAACAAAGAGCCTGTATAACTTTGCTAAAGTGATTACACAAGCTTTTGATTTTTATTTTGACCATTGTTTTGGATTCTATAATGATTTTAATCGGCCTCAAGATTCTAAAAAAGCTTATGAACTTTTTTATGACCTTGATGATGTCGAACCACCTGCTCCACATGTAAAGAGTGTGAAGCGTACGAAAATACAGCAGGTGTTCAAGCAACCGGGTGACAAAATGCTTTTTCTTTTTGATTATGGTGATGGATGGCAATTTACTGTTGAGCTTGAAGAGATTAAACAAGCGGAGAAATGGGATTTGAAACCGGTCATATTAGAATCAATCGGAAAGGCACCGTTGCAATATCCGCCGTGTGAGGATGAGTTTGAGGAAGATGAAACATAATACAGTCCATAAGGAGCAGGATATATGTTCTGCGGCGTTTAACAGGGTTAACTAATAAAGATATCGGACAGATATTCGGGGTGAGGTATTCCGCGGTGAGCAAGGCCGGTATGAGCATGGAGAAAACAATAGAGGAATACAGGAAGTTAAAAGCCGAGGTTAATGAAATAATTTCGATATTCGAGGTCTGACTCTTCGATTTTTGACTCTTCGATTTTCTGTATAGATTTTACAACATATGATTCTTTTTATAATTTAATGAATGATTGCACCGCCATTGACATCCTTGATGTCAATGGCTACTTTGGTAAGGTTTAACCGTCCGCCCTCGCTGGGGCTCGGGCTCAACTACTTCGTGTTTTCGCTTACCTGCGCTGTGCGAAGCCTACCCTTTGGGTGCAAAGTCTGCTTTCCCCTAAGTGAATTTCAATTGTTCTTAAAAGACAAATATTGTATAATATTGCATAGAGTTAGCAAATTAAATATTAATTTGCTACAATATACCAAATATGGTATACTTATAATGAAGAAAAAAGAAGATAAAAAATTAGTTTGGATTGGTTCAGCATTAGATGATATTCGAGAATTTCCTGAAGATGTCAAGGATGATATTGGTTATGCTCTTCGTCAAGTTCAGAAAAGCGAGAAACCTGCTTCTGCAAAACCTTTGAAAGGCTTTTCAGGAGCCAGTGTTTTGGAAATTATTGAAGACTATTGTACTGATACCTACAGAGCTTGTTGTACGGTAAGATTTTCTGAAGTAGTTTATGTCTTGCACTGTTTTCAAAAAAAGTCAAAGAAAGGAATTGAAACTCCTAAACAAGACATAGAATTAATAAAAAGGCGTTTAAAAGTGGCTGAAGCAGATTATGCCAAAAATTATAAGAAGGGATGATAGTTATGAACGGAAAAATTATTAGAGGTACTGATAATATATTTAAAGATATTGGTGTTTCCGATCCAGAACGCACATTGATTAGGGCTCAAGTTATGTCTCACATCACTGAGATTATTAATGAGCGAAACCTTAATCAAAAACAAGCTGGCAAACTTCTTAATCTAACTCAACCGAAAGTTTCCAATCTTATGAATGGGAAACTTAGCATATTCTCCCTGGAACATCTTTTTAAATTATTAACAGTACTTAAATGGGATGTGGAGATTATCATAAAACCAAAGTCCAAAACTGAAACAAAAGCAACAACAAGTGTTTTGTTAGCTGCTTAGCCTTCGATAAAGCTGTTTTTTCACCTAATTTTTATTTACACGTTTATCCAGAATCTCTAGTACATAGAAAATTAGATGTGTTTTTCCCGAATTCCTCAAGAGGTAGAGGAGCCCTGTATCAAATATTCATCAACAATTCTGACTTTTTTGCAAAAAGCCAGAACAGCCCGCAACAGTTTATCCCGTACCGAGCTATGCTCTGGTACGGGTCCAAAAGACATCCGCCTTAGGCGGAAGACATTTGCCCTTCGGGTTCGCGTTGCTTTGATGAATATTTGGATTTTTTTAAAAACTCCACCCGCCCAACAGTCACAGCACCTAAAGGCAGGCTTCGCACTCAGGCGGCTTCGCTCGCCTTTGGCGTATTCCGCTACGCCTTTTGTATGCTTGGCTATCCCTTAAAAAGAAAAAGATTGACAGAGTAAATATGTATGCTTAAAAAAAAACAGGAAAACAGAGGGGTCAGGAAAACAGAGGGGTCAGTCAGAGGGGTCAGGAAAACAGAGGGGTCAGACCTCGAAAATCGAAAATAATTGACAAGCTGAAGCCAGGAAGATAAAATAAAGACATGGCAAGACCGTATAGATTACAAGCGGAAAATTGTTTTTATCACATTACCAGCCGGGGTGATGGGCACAAAGATATATATATGAAAACAGAGGGGTCAGAAAACAGAGGGGTCAGACCTCGAAAATCGAAAATAATTGACAAGCTGAAGCCAGGAAG
>JAKLQT010000103.1 GCA_022013205.1 Candidatus Omnitrophota bacterium
GATAAAATTAGTAAGTGGTAGAAGGTTGCATCGCTATTATAAAATTATCGATTTGCCTATTGACAAATGTACGCCAATGGCGTATACTTTAAGCGTAGGGAGAATACTATGGAGATTATAGAAACTCCTATTTTTACTAAAAGAATCAATAATATCCTGTCTGATGATGAGTATGGTGAGTTGCAATGGGCATTGATAGTTAATCCTGAGGCGGGGGTAGTTATCCCAGGAGGGGGAGGGCTGAGAAAGTTACGATGGGGACTTTCTCAAAAAGGAAAAAGCGGTGGTTTGAGAGTCATATATTATTTGTACACCAAGGATGAAAAAATTTATATGTTACTCCCATTCAAGAAATCAGAGCAAGAGGATTTAACCGATAAACAAAAAAAGATTTTAAGTGAAATTGTAAAGGATGGTGTATTATGAAGGATAAAGACTTTAAAGACCTATTAACAAGTATTGGACAGGCTCGCAAAATACATAGCAAGGATTTGAAGGCAAGTAGAATTTTTAAGTTTAATCCTTTGATAGTAAAAAAGATACGTAAAAAATTACATGCAACACAAGCAGAATTTGCTTACATGATTGGAGTCAGTAAAGATACATTGCAAAATTGGGAGCAAGGGAGAAGAAAGCCTGAAGGACCTGCGTTAGCGTTGCTTAAAATAGCTGATGCTGCCCCAGAGGTCATTATGCAGGCTTTGCATGCTTAACACTTAAAAAGCAATTAAAATTTTCTTTTCAAAAAAAACAGAGGGGTCAGACTGAATATCGAAATTATTGGATATATAATTATACCAAATCATATCTGCCTGTTGGCAGACAGTTCCATGCAATGAACTACCCAGCAGCAAGCTACGACGGGGTATCTAACTAAGGGAATACCCCGTTTTAGCGCTGCAAGCAGCGGGGAATTAAACCCTAAAAGAGATTAAAACTGCGGGACTTCGATATTTCCACCGACAAACAAAATAGCTTGTAGCAATTCAGCTCTTAGCTGTTAAAAAATAACGGAATTAAAAACAGGTTGTTGAATAGAAAAATTTAAACTATCAAATGAAGCTCACCCGGGCTATCCTTCAACAGGCTCAGGATGGTGAGCATAGTCGAACCAAAGCCCGGGGTTTCCAAGCGAAATCCCGCAGATTTACTTTTATCCCCGGCTTGCCTGTCCCGCTGCATTGGTTTTTAAAGCATGAGGGACAAACTTAACTCAACCAGCCGCGCTTTAAATTTGCGCTTAATAGTAATTATACGAGCGTATGCCCATCACTTCAGAGGCAATCAAAATGGTTTATAGCTAATAGTAAAAATGTGTTATTCTGAAAAAGGTTGACAAAAAAATAAATTAACCGCAGATGGACGCAGATAAACGCGGATGTAACATATGCTTAACTTGACATTGTCAAGTTAAGCCTTCATAAACCAAGCTCAGAAGGCTTTAAAGCCCCTAAAGCAAATAAAACCTGTGTGTAAATGACCTAAAACAAGGCTAGCAGCATTACTTAAAGCACAGCCCGGCCGTACAAAATATCTTTTGTAAAGGAAGCCATGAATTCCCAAAATAGTGCCAAAGCAACGCCGGCATCTGGCTTGATCAAAAGTGATGGAAACCTACGCGCATAGATAGAGAAGTCAATATCCAAAATATATACAAGCTCCAGGCAGACCCATAAAAGCACAACATATTGTTATGGAAAGAGGTTACGCTACCAGTCCAAGTTAACATAACATATATTATAGGAAGTTGCATATTTCCTGGGATTACATCCCAAATACGGCTTTTAAATGGGCTCAGTCTGCTATTATTTTTATGACTTATCCAGAAGTTATTCACAGCCTTGTGCGGTGTAGGGTAAATTCAACAGCGGAATCTGTGTGGTGTTTATGGAATTAAGCGTTGTTTTATCAAGACTAAATTGGCAAGGCTCCCCTTCTGCTGATAATTAAAAAAAGGGTATTGTGACATTTAAGACAGGTTAGCAATGGCTTATATTTAAGCCGGGAAATGATCTCAGGTTCCCTGGGTGTGGCTTTGAATGGCTGCTTCTATTTCTTTGAATAATTTTGAGGGGCGCGGAAAAGGCTTTTCAATGATCTTATATATTTTAAGTTCGCTCATTTCCTGGGCACTTAAAATAAACTGCGTACCTGTACCAACCAGAAAAGTCGGGCTTTTGACCCCGTGTTTAGCCTTGACCTCTTTCATCATTTCATAGCCGGATTTTCCATCCATCTTGATATCTACTATGACCAGGTCATAACTGTCCTGGTCTATTCTCTCGAGCGCCTTTTCTGCGTTAGAAACAAATGAAGCGCTATAACCGCGATTTCTTAATACTCGGGCCAGAAGAAACGCGAAAAGCTTCTCATCATCAACTATAAGTATTTTTCCGAGCCTTTCTCCTGATTTTTCTTCACTACCTGCTTCCCCTGCATTTTTGAAGCTGTTTTTTTCTTCAGGAGTTTCCATGTCTGCATCCTTTCTAATTTTAATCCGGGGAAAAATCAATAGATTTAATCTTTCAGGATTTTATTTTTCTTTTGCCCGGCAAAACTGCTTCCGCTACTTTAGGCATCTGGCCAAATAAGCTTTTATAAATCTGGGCATAGCGGTCCTTGCCTCCGATAAGTGCCAATAATCCGGGCATAACCTTTTTTGCTTCTTCCGTCATCGCCCGGGAAATGTTCTGTATATCCCATTGAGCATGAGTGTCTTCTCTTAATCTTGATATGTGATAAAGCTCACGCGCGTTCACCTTAATAAGCGCGCGTTTTCTGTGCGAATTTGTCAGTATATAAGGCGCGGCTATGGGGATTTCTTTATTAATATCCTCATATACCTTATTGGTTTTATCAACGATTTCCATGAAAAACGGCTCCATCCCGATCTCCTTTATTGCCAGCGGTATGGTATTACCGAGATGGGGATCATAGCCCTGAGAAGTGAGCGTGGACATGCGGTGTCTTTTTAGCTGTCCGAAGCAGGCCGATGAGAGTACAATATTATAGGTCAGGCCTATATATTCGAACTCACGGGGCACAGAATCATAAAACTGCATGTTCTTCCAGGCGCTCATAAAGATTTTCTTAAGCTCAACAGCAGATAATTTCTCAGTAACAGCCCTGCATTGTTCATAAGAAAAGCTAGATGCCGTATGAAGCAGACAAGCCGCAACTATACTGTCCGCGTTTGGGGTAAATTCAACAAGCTTTACTTGCTGCGAATTTTCCGCCGCGCTCTGAATTTCCTGTCCTAAAATCTCAACAGCAGCTTTTTTAAGCTGGTCAAAAGTATTCTTATCGAAATCGTTCGCTTCGTGAAATATTACTATAGAAGGAGCAACTTCCGCGATCTGCTCAAAAAGAGCGCTCCCTAAGTCTCTGACCTCCATAAGAGGATGCGAGGCAAATCTCCTGAGCAGAAGTTCAAAGTTTCTGGCATTAATTGTCTGGCCTACCTGTGATTCTGTGGCAAGTGATGTGATATATCTGGCATCCTCTTTTGCCCATCCCTCAAGCAGGTTATGGTTTTTTGCATTGGCAGCTAGTTCAGAGTGCTTGCTGAACACATGCTCTTTAAGCTTTTCGTACAGCTTAAAGTAAGCCTCATTCTGAGCTGCAATCATATCAACAAATATTTTTTCAAAGCGAGTTCCCTTGATCTCCTTGGGAGTAACAAAATCCTTATCAAGCGTTATATATCTCTGGGACTTTTCTGTATATGAACAAAGCCGGAATTTTTCAAGTTCCTCCATTACATAACGCGAGACCCCGATAATATCCAGATTAAAAACCGCGTGTTCGGCCACTGAATGATGCCCCATATTAAATATTATTGTGGCATTGGATTTTCTTGACCTTTCCACTTCTTCTCTGGCGGATTTTCTTATCTCATCAATAGGCCGAGGATCACGGCTTATACGCGCGTAAGCAGCTGATAACACCTCAGGCGTTAAGTCATTACGCTTACCGGCTTTATCCTGCATATCCTTAAGTACCGCATTATCCACGTTATATCCCGCCAAAATCACCCTCATATTCCACCTTTTCCTTTCAATTGCCCCTCTCTCCTGCCTTAAATAGGAGTATTTTATAAAGCTGGCAATTACCTGTAAACATTCAAGTTATAAATATTTTACTGCTTTTATTATTATAAGTCAATGGGATTTCTTAACGAGGCGTGATGTATGAGTTACGGGGGGATATTAAGTTTTTTAAACGAAGCAGTTGGGGAAATCTGTTTTGGCGGATTTAATTTACTGCTGTGACAAGGATGTCAAACAGTAGTAAATTCCCTCGCAGACGGACAGGATGTCCGTCGAGAATGAGCCAAAATAGATTTTTCCAACTGCGTTTCGC
>JAKLQT010000017.1 GCA_022013205.1 Candidatus Omnitrophota bacterium
ATCCTTCCGCTATATTCAATGCAATATTTAGACGTACTTATAGATATACTCCGGTATCGGATATTCAATGCAGGTTAAAACATATCCCAGTAAGTTAACCTTACTCTGGGTTAAGATTTCAGTCGCGTGCTTAACTATTCCACGCTGTGTCTTGCCTGTTCGAACTACCATTATTGTGCCATCAGCCTGAGAACAGACAATCCCCGCGTCTGATACAGAAATAGCCGGCGCTGTGTCCAGAATAATAATGTCAAATTTTTCCTTTACATTTTCAAGCAATGCCTTCATTTTCAAGGATGCCAGTAAATCCGCGGGGTCATCAGTGATCTTGCCTTTTGGAATAATGGAAAGCTTCTTTATCTTTGTTTTATAAATAATGTTTTCAACATCAGCATTAAGATGTAAATAATCCGAAAGGCCTACTTTTGAGTCCATGCCTAATGATGAGGCAATAGTCCCCCTGCGTAAATCACAATCAACAATAAGCACTCTTTTACAATCAACATCTTTTGTCAAAGCAACAGCAAGGTTTAATGAAGTAAGTGATTTTCCTTCATTAGCTATAGAACTTGTAACCGCGATAGTTTTTAACCGGTCTTTTTTCACCATGGTTTTTATATGCTCCCGCAGCCTGCGGTATTGCTCTGTTATCGGCGATTTTGGATCAAAATAAGTCACAATATGTGAATTAATATTGGAATCGCTCACGCTTTTTAAAATAAATTCCTTAGGCAATGCCGGCAGGCCTAAGCCGTCAAGCTGCTTTTCACGCACTTCTTTTAAAGTATCCAGAAAATTCTTCATATTTTCTCCTGTTATTTCCTATTTAAACATTGAGTATAGAAAAACGGTAAATACCATAAGCGCAAAAAATACTCCGGTCACAATATAACTGAATCTTGCACTCTGTTTGCGCCTATTAAATTCTTTTTCTGTAATGATTGCCGTAATCGAGCCTAAAATAGGCAACCCTAACTCTACTTTCGCGTCATTAATATTTTTAAACGACTGATCAGCCATTTCCGCTAAAAACACGCAGCCGTAACCAACCGCGCAGCCAAATGCAATACCGAGCATCAAAAATTTTACAGGATCAGGCTTAACCGGCTTTAACGGTAATCTCGGCGGATCAATAATAGTAAAGCGCGTCCCTTTTTTAAAACTATCCAGCTGCTGCGTTATCCTGGCTGTTTCAAGACGCTGAAGAAGCATAGTATATATATTTTCATTAATTGAAGTATCCAGAGGCAATCCTTCTGTAACCCGGCGGGTAAGCTGAATATCCTCTGCGTTAAGGCCAAGATTTTCCAAAGAGCCTGTTTCGCCGCCGGAATCCTTTTGCAGCTCCTTTAGGATTAAAAGAGAAATCATATCTTTATCTTTAGCTTTTCCGGGTTGTGTATTTATGTCTACATCATCTTTACCTAACATCTCCTGCAATTTAGCAATACGCTCTTTTAAGCTTTTTACTAAAGGATGTTTTGGGGTTGAATCTACTAAAAGGTCTTCAAGCTGCTGCTGCAAACGCTTTATTTCATCTTCCTTAATCTTATAACGGTAAAATTTAAGCTGATCTTCAAGAAAACTTACCGCGACATCAGTCTCCTTTGACTGAGCCTGCTGGTTTTTCTGTATAAAAATATCTGTAAGTGTTTTCGCGACAAGCTGCACTTTTTCCGGATTACGCCCCTGATAAGAAATTGATACTAACTGCTGGCCACGCGGCTCGACAATTATATTTGCTCTTATATCTTTAATCAATTGCTCATAGGATAACTGCGATTTAACTTCTGTATCTAATTTCAATCTGCGCGTTAACTCAACCAGGCTTTCCCAGCTTAAAATCCGCTCTCTTAAAATACGCAGCCGATCAGCAACACTGGTGGAAACAGCTAAACCGCTTATAAGGGGATTGATAACGTTTTCTTCTTCAATTAAAATTAATGACGTTGAAATATATGATTTTGGCAGAACAAAGCTTAAAACCACCACGACAAATACAGTCAGCACAAACGGATAAAGAAAAAGATACCTTCTTCGGAAGAATATTTGTATATAGGTTATAACGTTTGATTGCATGTTGAGTTCTCCTTAAATTATAATAATTTTAATCTCTTCTTGGCTGATCCCTATACAAAACATCTTCCTCATATGTATTGTACGCGGAAGAACTCTGGTAAAAAGGCGCCACTATCTGACTGAGCACTGTGCTTACCTTATATAAAGCTGTTGACGGCAAATATACAATATCACCTGATTTCAGGTCATAATTTATTTTCAATTCCCCGTTATACAGCAGATTAAGCAGATTGATTTTTTTTACAATAGGCTTGTCCCCCTCCAGGGGACGGATTATTACAGCTCGCCGCAGCGAAGCCACGTTTTCTCTGGGCAGGCCCGCGTCCATAACCGCCTCACGAACCGGCATAAATTCAGCTCTCATGCTGTATCTTCCCGGACGCGCTACCATGCCTACAACATAAACAACTTTGCTGTTATATTCCAGGATTGTAACGCCAACCTCAGGAGATTCTACATAAACGCTTAGAGTAGAAGTAATTTTCGCGCTTGCTTGGGTTTTTGTAAGCCCTGATAGATCTATATCACCGATAAAAGGATATTGTATCTTACCATCAACGCCTAAAGGAAATCTTCCGCTGAATTCAGGATGACGGCGCACATTGATCTCGATTATATCATCTTTTCCCAAGGTGTACTCACCGGAAAATGCTTCCTTTTTGACCGCGTTTTGATTACGCAAGGCTTTTTTAGCCTGCTTTGATTGATTAACCGTAAACTCGCTATTTTCCTGCATCTTGTTTTGGGCAAAAACAGGCTCAGGCAGTATGATCAAAACGCCGATAAAACTAATGTAAAACACCCCGAAAAATCTTGAAATTTTAACTTTCATTTCCCCCCCCGCGGCAGTTATCAGAATACTGCTTCTTTGAATTGTTTGAGCCCTTTTAGATCATCAGGCGTATAAAATCTCCAGCCTCTCCAATCTCTCTTGGCCTTCTTTACTTTACCTGATTTTTCCCAGCGCATGAGCGTCTTGGGGGCTACTTCCAGCTTTTGGGCTGCCTCAGATATGCTCAATCTTCCGTTCATGTTTTTACTCCTTGTTTATTAGGTATTGCGTATTGCGTATTGAGCATGACAAGGTTTATCTATTATTTATATTTAATTTTATTTATTTCGCGATACGCAATACTCAATACACTACTGCATGGATTTGTCCCATACTGTCTATATTTGTATATGAACGTACCGGTTGTAGCATCTTATGTGCCAAGAGGAACTTATTTATAACAATAAATATTAATTCGTTATATTACAAAGAGTTATGATTGTGAATTATTTTTTTAGAGTTAACAAGGTATACGATACCAAGTGTAATATGTCAATTTATAACATAAAGTTGTATAAAATAATAGACAGTCATGGCTTGTCCATGACTGTCATGCAATGTTAATGTCAAGAAAATAGTAGAATAGTAAGTGGACACTAAATATTTAAGTTTGCTTGCTCTAAAGTTGGCAGATCAGCGTCTTTTTCTGATAAAATCGGGGTTTTTACAGGCCAGTTAATGTTTATCCTGGGATCAGACCATAAAATACCTCTCTCATGCTCTTTTGAATACTCGTTGCTGCATTGATAGACAACCTCGGACTTTTCAGAAAGCACACAAAAACCATGGGCAAATCCTTCAGGAATGTAGAGCATTGCGCGGTTCTCGCTTGAGAGGACCGCTCCTATCCATTTACCGTAATAAGCAGATTCCCTGCGCAAATCAACAGCAACATCAAAAATTTCCCCTCTAATTACATTGACCAGCTTTGCCTGCGCTTTAGGGCTGTTTTGAAAATGCAGGCCCCGCAAAACATTCCTTGCCGAAGTAGAGTGATTTACCTGCACAAAAGGTTTTTCAATCCCGCATTGGCGAAAAGCGGATATTTTAAAAAGCTCCATAAACTTCCCGCGTTCATCATTAAAAACATCAGGCGTAACCAATACAACTTCGGGAATATCGAGTTTTTTAAAATTAAAGGCCATTTTACTGTTCCTCAGCAATTTTCCGCAGATATTCACCGTAGCTTGTATTTATGTGACCGGCAAGCTTTAACAACTGCTCTTTTGTTATATATCCCTTTTTGTAAGCAATTTCTTCCAAACACCCGATCTTTAGCCCCTGCCGGTCTTCAATGGTCTTAATAAAAATAGAGGCATCAATTAGAGAATTATAAGTTCCTGTGTCCAGCCACGCGTATCCCTGCTTTAATAATCTTACTTTCAGTTTTTTATCCTTTAAATAGACATTATTAAGGTCTGTAATCTCCAGCTCTCCCCTTGGCGAGGGCTTAATATCTTTAGCGATCTGCACAACCTTATTATCATAAAAATATAATCCGGTAATAGCCCAATGGGACCTTGGATTTTTCGGTTTTTCGGTTATGGACATCGCATTAGAGTTATTATCAAATTCAATTACGCCGTATCTCTGAGGGTCTTTGACATAGTATCCGAATACGCAGGCACCAACTTCCTGCTCAGCAGCCTTTTTGAGCTCATATTCCAGGCCTGAACCGAAAAAGATATTATCTCCTAACACCAGGCAAACCTTATCACGGCCGATAAAATCCTCTCCGATAATAAATGCCTCTGCTATGCCTCGGGGTTTATCCTGTTCGGCATATTGGATATTGAGCCCAAACTCGCTTCCATCACCAAACAAAGCTTTAAACTGATCCAGGGCTGTTGGGGTGGAAATTATAAGCACCTCGGTTATGCCTGAGTGCATCAGCACCGACAGAGGATAATATATCATCGGCTTGTCGTAAACCGGTAATAACTGTTTGCAAACACTTTTTGTTATCGGATATAACCTGGTTGCCTTGCCCCCGGCTAAAATAATACCTTTCATTATTTTTCCCTTTCTCTAAATCCTTTTACTTGCTGTCTTTTACTGCCTCACCTGTAATAGAACCGCCTCCAAGCAGCTCTTTAAGCGAGTTATCCCTGCTTCTCATTCAGCTTTGAGTATTGTTTTTCATTATTGATGAAATCTTGTCAAATAATCCCTCACGGATAGCAGCCGCGACAGCCGGGGTGTTAACCAGCACTTCTGCTGCTGCCGCAAGTTTTTCATAATTATCCTTACGCGGCATTAATTTTTGAAAAATAACCCCCCGCAGGCAATCGCTAAGTACTTTCCTTACATAATAATGCCTTTCCGGCGCAAACATATTGATTATTTTATTTAATACCCCAGCCACACCGGAGCTTGAGATAACTATATACACAAGTTTTCCGCAAGCAGCCGCGTCAATAGCAAGTTTAAGAGTTTCCACATCAGGGATATCACTAAGCACCAGCACATCAACATCCTGCTGCATAGCCTGCTTTACTCCCCGGGCAAATGATTCTGTGTCTATCCCAACTTCTCTCTGCTTTATAACACTGTTCTTTATCTCAAAAACATACTCAATCGGGCTCTGAAAAGTCATGATCACGCTTGAGCGCTCTCTATTGATTTTTTCAATAAGCGCGGCGCAGGTTGTTGTCTTGCCGCAGCCTGCCGGGCCTGTGATCAGAACCAGTCCCGGTTTATTCTCAGCAAAAGTAGATACAACCTCAGGCAATTTCAAATCTTCAAGACTCGGGATCGGAATAGTTATAAGATGAAATGCTGCCTCAACCGCGTTTTGCTGGAAATACGCGTTTACCCTGAAACGATAGGTACCGGTTACAGTGACAATGGTAACCGCGGTATTTAGTTCGTGTTCAACGCTTAGTTTATTTATCAGGTCCTCTGAAAGCAGGCTAAATAGCATCCTTTTAATTGCCGCTCTATCTAAAGTATCGTATTTCATTGCCTGCAGCTGCCCTGCCCTGCGAAGCATAGGAGGATGCCCTATTGTCAGATGCACATCAGCCGCTCCCTCATGCATAGCAAGCTGCAGCAAGCCGATAATGTCTATCTGTTCTATCTCACCTTGAAGTTTCTGACGGTCTATTTTCTTGATATCAGTAATCGCAGCAGCAACCCCGTACACTTCTCCTGCCTTGATTTCAGCAGCACGGACAATACGTGCTTTCATAACAACCGGTATTTCAAAAAAAGGAATTTTCAAATTTACTTCCAGCTCAGCATTTAAGCCAAGCGGATGAAAAGACTCAAAACAAAAACCTGCAGCGCTCAGGTTTTTCGTTACAGTAGAGTTCCAGGCACGTAAAGTGCCGCTATCATGCAATACCCGATACTGCATAGCCAGCTGTGCTCTTACCCTGGCAAATTGCCGCCGGTTCTTCAAACCTGCATTAACCTGTATTTTCTCTTTAATTTGCATTTTTTTGCTTTCCTTTTCTCTTTTTGCCTTGAGCATAAACTCTTTTCAAATTCAAGCAGCTCATTTTTAAGCTTTACACCCAGAGCATATCCCCCTATTCTTTTACCAGAAGCAACCACCCGATGACAAGGAATCAAAAGAGGTAATGGATTTTTCTTTAGAGCCGTTCCTACAGCCTGCTGGGCATTCGGGCGGCTGATACGCTCTGCTATCCATTTAGTCACTGTTGAAAAACGCACATCTGAGTCGTTATTCGCTCACTTACTTGTGCGGCGTACGACAAGTACGCCTCCGCGTTCGTTCCCGAATGCCTTGCATTTGCACATTTTGCAACAGCGTCATATATATGTCCGGGTCTCATCCGGCTTAATTTCACAAGACGCCTTTAAAACATCTCGTTGAAAAGGCGTACATCCCTGCATTATAATATCAATACTTCTTGCAATGTTCAATGATATTTTTCGCTGTTCTTTCATCTATCCCCTTTATTTTCTTAAGCTGCTTAATATTAATATCCTTTAATAAAGTAATATTCTCAAGCGCCTTAAGCAGGATCTGCCGTCTAATCTTACCAATACCTGGTATCTGGTCAAGATCTGAAGCAAGCATCTGCTTTTTTCGTAAATTGCGGTGATAGCTCAAGGCAAAGCGATGCGCTTCATTGCGGACTGCCGCGACAAGCCTTAACGCCCTGGAATTAAGCGGCAAAGCTATAGGATTATTTTGCCATTGCACATAAATATGCTCGAATTTTTTGGCAAGACTGATTATCGGGATATTGACTTTTAAACTTTTAAGCTGCTCAATGGCGCACTCAAGATGCCCCTTGCCGCCGTCAACAAGGATTAGGCCCGGTGAATCAAGCGCGTCTGATATAACACTTGTAAAACGCCTCTTTAGCACTTCCCGCACCATCGCGTAATCATCAATTCCCTTTACAAGCCTAATTTTAAAACGCCGGTAATTTTTTTTATAAGCACGGCCTTGCTTAAAACACACCATAGAGCCTACTGCCTCAAAACCTGAAATATGGGAGATATCATATCCTTCTATATATACCGGCCGTGTTTTTAATCTCAGGGCCTGCTGTAATGCCTCGACTTGATCCGCAACCGCATAGCGTTTATAAGGAATAGGCACGGAGCTTAAGCTTTCTATAGAATCACGCAGCTCAAGTGAGCGTTCAAAATTATGAGTTAAGGACGCGGCCTTCATCTCATCTGATAGTTTTTTGATCAGATCTTTCTTTTTACCCCTTAAGAATAATAAAAGATTTTTAACGTTTTGATCATAATCATCCTTACTTACCAGCCCCTGGCAGGGGCCCGGGCAAATTTTCAGATGATAATTAAGGCACACAGACTCAGGCATCACATTACAGGTCCGAAGCGGAAAGATCCTACGCATAAAGTTCATTGCCTGGCGCAATAATTTTCCTGATGTATAGGGGCCGAAATACTGCGCCCTATTATTTTTTCTGCGCCTTACTATACGCAAACGCGCGAATTTTTCGTTTGTGCTAAGCCGCAAAAGCGGATAGGCCTTGTCATCTTTTATGTCAATATTGAACTTCGGCTTGTTTTCCTTGATAAGCCCTGATTCTAAGATCAGCGCTTCGGCTTCAGTTGATGTGGTAATAAATTCAATATCAGCGATCCTGTTTACCAGCAGTTTTAACCTTTGCCCCTTAGCTGATGAGTGAAAATAAGAACTCACACGCTTTTTTAGTGAAATAGCCTTTCCTATATAAATAATTACCCCGTCCTTATCCAGCATTAGATAAACACCGGGGCCTTCAGGCATTGCCTTTACTTTATCGCTTAAGTTCATGATTTGAATTTCAGATTAATACCATTAAATATTTTAAAATACCAGCCCATTAAAAAAAAGAGCACTATTCCGCCGGTTATAGAGATTAAAAGGCTCAATCCATTATTAAAAAAAGAGCAGCTGTTGGAATAAGACCACAGGCAAAATACCCCCATGAGCAGTGAGATTAAAAAAGTTTTCAGCGAATTAACAATAAGGGATACAAGGCCGAGATTGCCTATTTTTTTGCGCAGCAAGAAAATCAGGATAAAGAAATTAGCTGTGGATGAAATGGACGTTGCCAGGGCCAGCCCTCCCACCTGAAGCACATGCATGAGTAAAAAGTTAAAAATAACGTTGATAATAAGGCATAGGAACGTTATTCTTACCGGTGTAACCGTATCCTTCAACGCGTAAAAGCATGAAGTTATCAGCCGCGCGCCGCTATAGGCAAAAAGCCCCACGCAGTAAAGCGCCATGGCAAAGGAAGTCATCTGTGTGGACAACGCGTCAAATTTACCGCGTTCAAACAACAGCCGGACAATCGGCTCAGAAAGAACAATAAGCCCGATGCTTGAGGGGATAAGTAATACCAGCAAGGAGCGCAGAGACACCTCAATTGTTTTCTTCATTCCCGTTATGTCATTGGCTATGGCCTGCCGCGATAAGGCCGGCAGGCAGGCAGCAGCCAAAGCGCTGCCGAATAGCGCCGTAGGGAACTGAATAAGCCTGTTCGCGTAATAGAGTGCCGCTATAGCACCCTCGCCGACAATTTGACCTAAGCTTGCAAACATAGTGTCAATAAAAACATTCAGCTGATATATGCTCGATCCAAGCATTCTCGGTAAGAGCAATCTCCCTATTTTTTTGATTGCCGGGTGCTGAATGTCAAATTTAAAATGAAAATAAAACCCCTTTTGTTTAAGCACCGGGATTTGAACAATAAGCTGCAAAAGCCCTCCGATAAGCACAGCTATAGACAGCCCGATTATCGGTTCCTGAAAATAGTTACACAAATAAAGCCCGAAAACTATCATTGTAATATTTAAAAAACATGAAGCCGCGGCAGGAGCGGCAAAATGTTTTAAGGTGTTTAGAATTCCCATGACATAAGCAGACAGGCCGATAAGGAAAATAAAGGAGAACATTATTCTGCTTAAGCGAATCGTCAAATCCATCTTTGCCGGATCATTAACAAATCCAAAAGCAATGATCCTTACTATAAGCGGAGACAAAATCGTACCAAGCAAGGAAATAGCCGCCAATATAATTACCACAGCGCTTAGTAAAAGATTGGTGACTCGCCAGAATTCCTTATTGCCTTTCTTGTCCAGATATTCGCTTAAAACAGGGATAACCGCCGCGTTGGCTGCCCCCTCTCCGACTAAGTGCCTGAGAGTATTAGGGATACGAAAAGCAACGACAAAGGCCTGTACTGCCGCGCTTGTGCCGAACATTCTGGCGATAACCACATCCCGCGCAAAGCCTAAGATCCGGCTAAGCAGTGTAAAAAAACTGACTATACCGGCTGATTTAAATAATTTTTTATGCTCACTCATAACAAATCCGTATTGCGTAAAAAAAGGCCGAGGCCCGAAGGGCGGCCATTCGCTTCGCTCTTTAAGGCGAAGGACGAACGCTCACTTCGTTCGCTAAAACAAAACTGTTTTCAAATCTCTTGACATCCTCTCTGAGGTGTGTTATATTTTTACGAAATTCTTAAGAAAGGAGAAATTTTATGCCATCAAAGAAATCGGCTATTAAAGACTTAAAACAGTCTAAAAAGAAACAAGAACACAACACATCGCTGAAAAAAGCATTTAAAATTGAACAAAAGAAAATTAATTCATTATTGGAATCCAAAGACACAACAAAGCTTAAAACAGAGTTAAGCGGTTTTGTTTCTAAAATCGATAAAGCTGTTACTCAGAAGTTATTGCATAAGAACAAAGCATCCAGGAAAAAAGCGCAATTGTTAAAGAAGGTTCAACAGCTTAGTTGTGTAAAGTCTTCCTGAGAATCGCGTTTAAAAAATCAATTATTTATTAGTGCACAGCTGCACTATAAGTATTTCCAGCGTTAAGCCGGGGCTTTTCAGCCCCTGTTTAATTGCCACGTCAGAAGACAGTAATAGTTCAAAACCCCGCTTTATCTCCTGCGTTGTAAAACGTGCTGCCTGTGTGTGGATAATATTTAAAACATATGGCGTTATCTTAAGCTCTTTGGCCATTCTGTCTTTACTAAATCCGCTCTCTGTGAGCTGTTTTACACGCTCTACCCGTTTCAACTGCCAGTTGATCAGCCCGATAAGGTCTGTCGCGTGTTTTCCGTTTCTTGATAGTTCAATTGCCATTTCAAGCGCTTTGCCCGTATGTTTACTCATAAGCGCATTTAAAAAACTAAAACGCGTATCCTGTCTGGTCTTCTTGATCAAAGACTCAATATCCATCTCCGAGATTATCAAACTCTCACCCGCGTAAAGAAAAAGCTTGTTAAGAGCATTAACGATTACATCCAGCTCATTACCTACTTTTTCAAGCAGCAAAGCAATCCCCGCAGAGGAAATTTGTTTCCCCTTACTTTCAGCATATTCGCTTATCCATTTATTAAGCGCAAAGCCATTTAATTGGGAAAACATTACTTCTGTCGCGAAAGAAGCGATTTTTTTAATGAACTTATCGCTTGATTTTTTCACCGTTTCCATGATAAAAACCGTTTTCGGTGCTGGATTTTTCAAAAACACGGTAAGTTTTTTTTCATGCGGAGAATATTTTTCAACGTCTTTTAAAATTACCAGCCGCTTTTCCCCCAGGAATGGATTTGTTTTTATGGTATCAAGCACCTCATCAATGGAAGCATCTTCCGCGTAGAAAACATTATAATTAAAATCCGCGGATGTTTTACCGACAACCGCATCCTTAAGCAGCTCCTCTACCTGCCTTTTCAGAAACAGTTCTTCCTGAGTAAACAGATAAAGCACGTCAATTTTTTTGGATTTAATATTTTTGAGGATATCCCAGTATGTTTTGGATTTTACCATAATGTGATAATTTTATTCAACATTAGACGAGAAAGATTATCAAGTGCCTCAGCACGGGCACTAGTCTCAGACTTTGCGTTGGCACCGCTCAAATAATAACAAGCATTGCCTGAGAAATTATCCGCTTTGACGATCGGCTTTCCTGAAGACAGGTCAATGAACTCAAAATTTACAGTTATGTTCAACTTGTATTCCTGCACAGACTCATCAGAGGTATAACGCATTACCTGACGGGTATAACCGACGATTTCCCCCTTAAGGTGAGCATCAGCAGCATCATTATTGGCAGCTATTGCCAGATTCCCGTCATTCTGAAAGGCAGCAACAAGTTTTGTTTTTAATTCATTCTCCAGGTTCGGCTCTTCGGTCTTATTGATGAGTGTCTGGATATAAACGCTTTTCATAGAGCTGGGCAGATAATAAGCCTTTGCCGTATAGCCGCAGCCGCTGATAAACAGGGCTAAACATATAAGAAGATTAAACGCGTTAGTTTTTTTCACAGGATTTCCACCACATATCTGATTCACCAAAATCCGAGCAGGATTTAAGAAGCAAGCGCTAATCTGATTATTTCTCCATTTAGATAGCCCGTAAACGCTTGAGTCTGGGGTTAGCCTTTTTTGCCCAGGAAGTTTTATTAAAGCTGTATACTATTTGCTCGTAATACATAATCGCGGCTACATTTTTCTTTTGCTTTTCATAAAAATAAGCAATATTGAACATACCTTCTGCTTTTCTATGTTTCAATTTATTAAGCAGGCTCTCTGCCTGAGCAACATAAACGCTGGTTTTAAACCTCCTCATGAAATATTCCAGATCCTCAATTGCCTTATCCACCAGGGAAACATCATAATCTTTAACCGCCAATGATATCTTAAAAGAACAGAAACCGATTTGATAAGCAGCATCATCAACATAAGGACTGAAGGAATAATTCTCGATCAGATACTCAAATTCATCTCTAGCTTCCTTGTACATACCTATTCTCAGATCACACAAACCGCCGTTATACTGCACTATATCTGAAACCTTGCTGTAAGGCGCATTGGTAAGTACCTGGTCAAATATCTTTTTTGCCAGGCTGTAGTTTTTTCTGTTTAAGAACTTCTCCCCTAATAAGTACTGTTTTTCGACAATTTCATCCAGACGCTCGTTTAAAGGATAATTATCTATTACTTTTTGGTATGTAAGAAACGCCTTATACGGATCTTTACGTTTTTCATAGCAAAGCGCGATATAAAACTCCGCTTCAGGCGCATAGCTTGATTTAGGAAATTTCTTCAAAAGCTTGCGCATCTGGGAAATTGTCTTGCTGTAATCCTCATCTTTGAAAAAATCCATAGCCCACTCAAACTGCTCTTTAGGGGTATTTAAGTCCCTGTATGTGGGATTAAGCCACTTACCGGTTTTTGGAGACCAGACCCAGAACCCATAGCAATGGCTAGGGATAAGGATCAAAACACAAATGATAAAACAGGTTATCTTCTTCATATTATTCAGGTTACCTTTCATTTTTGTAAATATGACTATAGCACATGAAAATGTTAATGTCAATTTTCCTGATTAAGTTAGGGAATTGGCCTAAAAGAGGAAAAACTTTACTTATTGCCCTGCTATGAAGCACAGATTTCAAAGGCAGGGTTAAGCATTGCTGCTGCTTATTATCTGCTTCAGATGCACGCGGCTTTCATGGTTCATATCAGAAAACTCAATACCGATCTTATACCTCTCCTGGCACGGGAACTGCTCTACCCATACAACCCTGCCCACAGTAATTATCGGCTCCATATCACGAACAGGAAACATCTCAAGGATTATCTTAGAATTGACAGGGTAAAAATTAAAAGACGAAAGCTGAATCCCTTTTTCGCTAAAATCATGCGTTAGTAAGTTATGAATTATCCCCGCGCTTTCTTGAGGTATTCGCCTAAGCTGTACAGAAAAGTCCGCATTCTTCCTGAAAAACCCCCTACGTTCTGTTCTCGCTCTTTCGATACTCATAACTATCACTCCTTATCCATAAAAAGCAATTATACTTACTGTCTCCTAATTATTATTTTATGCCCCTTATTAAATTGTGTCAAGTGATAAAATAGATGGAGGCGGCTTTGTTGTTTTGCAACAAAGCCGATTTCTTTAAATTAACTATTGGAAAAAAACTTCATATTATATATAATTACAATGTTATGAAAAAAACAACTGCCCTTAGGTTCCTGCTTAAATTTACCTTTATCATCTGCTTAATAATTGCCTGTGGTTATTTTCTTCTTGATCTTGTGCTCATACCAAAAGTTGTTATCCCGAAGATCTGCGGCGAGGTTGAAACCATACTTCAGCAAAAACTTACCATAACAAATATAGATATCAGCCGAAAAGGCACAATTATTATCGATCAACCTATCCTTTACGCCCGAAATTCTACGGATATAATGCTTGAATGCGCTCAGATCCAAATAGTACCCGGATATAAAAGAATTTTCGATTCCTGGAAGATTAACGGCAATAATCCGAAAATCCCCCTGCATATATTCATAAAACAAATTAAGCTGAAGCAGAATCCGCTTATCATCTCAGGTGATATAGTTTCGGATTTTACGCTCACGCCGGACTTTAAAAATGAAGATAATATTGATTGGGGCGGGAATATAATACTAAAAGCAATTAATATCAATGGCATACCGACTCTAGGTAATATTGATAATATTAACGGAAACATTGCGCTTTCCAAAAACTCTTTAGTAAGCAGTAACATTCAGGGCAAGGTTAACAATGAGCCGGCAAAGCTTGAGGTTTTAATTAATGATTTCAAAAATCCTGAAATTATCCTGCAAGGTGAGCTCTTCCCTCTTAAATTCAATTTGGATTGTGTACTGGACGGCGAGGATTTGAGCATTAATGAACTAAAGGCCAGCTATAATGAAATACAGCTGCGCGCCTCAGGTCAAATCATTGATCTTAAAAATAAGGCCGATGCCCGGATCACAGCTGACATCAATTTGGAACTGGCAGATTTAAAAAATTTACCGCTGGACACAAAAGATATTTTAATAAAGGCCAACCCTCGCGGATTAATAAAAGCTGATATAAACGTTAACGGCCCGCTAAAAGATATCCCGGCAATTGCAGGAAGCGTTGATGTTGTATGCCCAAAGATTTCCCTGCTTAATTATGAAATTAATAACATTAAAATAGCATCACAATTGCAAAACGGCAAAGCAGCCCTAAACAGCCTTGAAGCCATGTTTTTGGGCAGTCATCTTTGGGCTGAAGCAGATATGGATTTAACGCGCGGCAATTTACCTTTTAACGCAAGGCTTAAGATCCTGGATGGAAAAGCAGCACGAATTCAAGAAAACTTCATGCCTGATATCAGACAAGAGATCAGCGGAACCTTCAACGCCAATGTTTATGCTCAAGGCAATGTTAAGGATTTAGACAGTATTAATATTCAGGCAGATACTATTCTAAGCGGCCTGATGTTTGACAAATTCGTATTTACGGAGCCTGTTGAGGCTAATATTGATCTGATTTTAAAGAATCAAAAAGATATTATAATCAAAAAAATCACTCTTGCTGACGGGATTATATCCCTCATCGCTGAGGGCAGGATTACAGATATTAGTCATCCTAATGGAGACCTTACCGTTAATCTCTCTACTGATCTTAATAAACTCAGCTCTTATAAATTCCTCAATCTGCCCGGTACTCTCACATTAAGCGGAAAACCAGCACTGGATTTAAAAGTCTCGGGTAATCTACTTGATTTTCAGTCCCTCAATCTGCCCTTTAAACTGGATTGCCCGACATTCGGCATAAATCAATTCAATTTTGACAAACTCGACATCAAGGGGCAGTTCAAACAGATGAAATTAGGCATCTCAACTCTTTCTATGAAGCTCTATGAGGGAGAATTATCGGCAAAGGCTTCACTTGACCTGGCTGATGAGCAAAAACCCGCATTTAATTTTAATGCTTATTTAAGTAACGTTGATCTGGGAGCAGTTGCCGCGGGCACAAAAATCATTCCCAATGGTTTTCAGGGAAAGCTCTCAACAGAAATGATCGTAAACGGCACTGGCATAAATCCCGAAAGATTAAATGCTGACATCAAAGGCACAATTAATCTCGAAAACGCAAAGATAAACGATATTGAACTTAAAAAAGTACACGCTAATCTGGACGCGGAATATATAGATACTAATATTGAACTTAAAGAGCTGATAGTGCTCTATAAAACAATCGAAGTAGCGGCTCAGGGGAAAATCGAATCAGTATTGAAAAATCCAATAATTAATGTCAGCGCAAGATCAAACCTTGACCTTGAGGATTTGAATAAACTGCCCTTTGACTTCAAAAAAATTCTTGATGAGTTGGCCCCCAAGGGAAATGTAAATGCTAAGCTGCAGGCATCAGGTGCCCTTACTCAATGGCAGCAGATGGATATCAACGCTAATATTAGCTCTCGGGAAATGTCAATAAAGAAAATACAGCTCAAAGACGCGAATATATCCGCCAATCTAAGTAACAGGATTTTAGCCTTGAGCGCGTTTTTGAACAGTTATGACGGAACACTGGATTTAAAAGCAAATACTGACTTTTTAAGCGATAATTTCAAATACAAGGGTACTGCCAAAATCAACCAAGTAAACATAGGCACGCTTATTGAAGAATCAAAAATTATCGCGCAGGCGCACAAGGGTATTTTTTCACTTCGGGCAGACTTCAGCGGGCTAGGGACAAGCTTAAATACAATAGAGTCCGGGATTGATTTCCAGCTTGAGCAAGCACATATATCCGGCGTAGAATTAACGCGCGCGATAGGAAAATTACTCGGGCTTAATTTTCTCAGCAACTTTGAAGTAACACAGGCACAAGGCACATTGGAGTTAAAAAACAGTAATATGCATACGGAAGATACAACCATTATCGGCCCCGAGGCAAGCATAATAACCAGAGGCGATATTAACCTAAATCAGAACATTGATATAATCGTAAAACTAATCCTAACTCCTCAATCCGCTGCTCAGACAAGCTCGCAGGTACTTGATAAATTCTTTACTTTTGAAAACGAGCAGTATTTCACGGAGCTTGATGTGAAAGGGACACTAATGAGTCCGAAGCCGGACATAAGCAAGTTTATGAGAGAAAGAATAGGCTCTCAGATAAAAAAAGAAGCAGGAAAGCAGTTTTTCAAGGCATTGGAAGGATTATTAAGATAAGTATATCTCGATAATACAAGCCTGCTATATCACCGATTCATAAGAGGCACTTTTGACTTTCTCACCCTGAAAAGAAATTATTATCGCTACAAAATTATCAGAAAACTCCGGATAGTAGATCCATGTTTCGTTCTTAATACCTTCATCGGTCTTATCAAAAATCTGCGCAGGCACCCCCATCATATCAATCATTTCCTGACGCGTCTTACCCAGATAATCCTCATCATCCATTTTAAACTTTATGCTCACATACGATGTTTGCTTTTCCATGGCTGCGTACCGGCTTACAAACTTAGGCCCACAACCGCTTACAAAAACCATCAAACATAGGGCGATAAGACTATAGTTCTTCATCAGCTTCAAACTATCATAATACTACTATATTGTCAATAAATACTCATGACCTAACTCCCACCCCGGGGGTGGGAGTTAGGTCATAAAATCACATATTTTCAATTAATCTAAAAAAAGCCCCTTTATCTTGCCCAATTCTCGCTGGTAATCCTTTTGAGAATCAACAAAAGACTTATAATTAAGCTTTTGTAGTTCAATGATACTATCAAAGTTACAAATTCTTTCTGAATCCTTTCTTTTGTTAAGATATTCTTTAATCGAGGAATAACGCCAATCTTCCGCATTTTCCACTAATCCTGCTGTTACTGGATTTAAATGCAGATATCTCGTTAAATGTATTAATTGCTCATCTGTTTCAACTAAAACATTTTTAAACCGGCTTTCCCATAACGGCCCTTTCCGGGATATCCTAATATTGAAAAATCTGGAATAACTATTTAAGACATTCCCCATAAAAATAGAAATGCCTTCATCTTGAAGTTGCATTAGCACGAGATGAATATGTGTCGGCATAATGCAATATGCTATTATTTGCACTAAAAAATCTTTACGGCTCAAATGCTTTTCAATGAAAATATCCATATTTTTAATTTCTAGAAATTTAGAAAATTTTACACTCGTGTTTTTTATGCGATAATACTTAAATAAATCTATAATTCTATTATAATCATTATTATTGTGAAATATTTTATACCCTGCAATACTTTTTGAATAAACATGGTAAATACCCCCATTACTCAAAATGTTTTTCCTTCTCATTGCTCTGTCTCCTATTATCCAATTTCCCCACCACAGTACAATTATACTCCCACCCCGGGGGTGAGAGCAAGGTAAAGAATTAGGAATATTGTAACAGTTCAGCTCTGGGAAGAACTCTCTATAATACTTCAACTATTCCGCCGAAGAAAAAGTAAACGGCCGGCGCTAAAATGCTTTAATTGATCGCGTTCATTTTAAGCGCATTTTTTTCTTGACATTTTCCGAGC
>JAKLQT010000104.1 GCA_022013205.1 Candidatus Omnitrophota bacterium
CAAATCCGTTGCTTTTAATTCTACTCTCATTATTCTGTGTTTACTGACCTCTGTGTTTCTGTGGAAATCATTTTATTTTTGACACTACCTCAATTAACCCTTTGTTTTTATTTTAACATCAAAATTGTTCGAAGCATACTGCTTTTTTATTTGCCTTTTTTTATTTGCCTCATCCTGTCCAGCCGGACGCATATGGGGCAAACAAGAGTGAGCCCGCTCCACAATGATAGCGTCATTAAACTTAACATATTAACCGCTACTGCTTAAATTCCTACTTCACGTTTTTATGGATTAGGCCTCGCCCTTAGACTCTTTTCTTCGTACATTAACGCGTCTGCTTTATTAAGTAACTCTTCAATAGTCTGCGTTTTGTCCGGGTAAGAGCATGTCATTCCAAGGCTCACTCTAAGATCGTCAATGAGCGCACGCTTTCTGTATGATTTCCGTTTTCTTTAACCTGTCAAACTGGATAAACAGCGGCCTTGAGAGAAATAGATAGAGTGCAGGTGATAATATTATTTTTTTAATGAATTAAACTTATCTGTATATTTTAGCACTGTCCACACAAAAGCAGAATGGCTCCAGGTAAGTGGTGAAACACAAAGAGGGGAACCGGTTACAGGATGCACCTGCTCAGCAAGCACGCCGGAAGGAAGCGCGTTTTTCCCGCACCATTCAAAATAAGGAAGGGCCCCTTGAAGCTGCTGCTGATTCTCTGCTTTATCTATAAAATACTCCCCCAGCCAAAGCGTTGCAATAAACCATGGATTTCCGGGAATGTCTTTTGGGCTATCCTCCGCGCGCTGATAGGCATCTCCCTGGTATCTGGCACAGCCTTCAACCGGAGTTTTAAGCCACAATTGCTCGTGGACAGCTTTAACTGTTTCAATCATTCGCGGATCTTTGGGATCCAAAATTCCAAGAGTTACCAGGCTCAACAGGCTAATATCAATGACGTTATCAAGTTTATACCCCTTATCAGTTCTGGTACCAGAGCGGGCATATCTCTTTAAGCCGGAATGGTAAAGATAGTTAGTAATCCCTTCCGTCATTTCATCAGCCACAGAGTCATACTTCTGGGCCAGGATGGCATCTTCAAAAAGTTTCGCGAAATTCGCGGCCGCTCTGAGGCCGGCGATCACGGACGCGGCTGTATAGGCATGCAGCGCGTAACGCTCTTCCCAAAGATCATAGGAAGGTAAAGGCAACAGCGTTTGAGGGTCCCGGTAACTGACTAAAAAGTCCGCAGATTTTTTAATAAGCGTACTGTAGAGAGGCCGGATAAATTCAACGTCTTTCAAGCTCTGATAGTGTATCCAAAGCGCCCAAATAGTTAAAGCGGTTGAATCTTCCTGAATGGGAAGCACCTCTTTGCCCGCGACTAACCAGGAATGCCAATTACTGGCAAGAGATCCGTCCGGATTATAATGCTGAAATAAATAGCCTTCTTCAGATAAAACGCGGGCGCAAAAGTCAAAATATTTCATACACGCATGCGAATACCCGGCCTTTGCTAAAGCAGCAGCGACAAAAGCGCCATCCCTGCCCCACATATACGAATAAGTATCTTTTCCAAAACGAATAATATCAGAATCATTGGCGGCAATAATAGCGCCATGGTTATCAATTTGTGTTCTCAGGATAAGCAGGCTGCGGCTAAAAACATCGGTAACGGATTTAGGCAGGCATTGCAGCTGCAGTGAATCCTTATGCACCCATGTTTTCCAATATTTCGACGAGCGATTGAGGAGTTCTTCCGGCGTTTTTTTGTGGACTTCCAAATTTAGATTTGCGACTTCAGGATAGGTTGTGCCCGCTGCCATCCAATAATAAGCGTCTGTTTTTCCCTTGGCAGGCAATTCCAGCCAAATACCAATAGCAGAATGAGGCGAGCCCCATGCAGAGGCCTGCCCGTTAAGTTCTTCGTTCTCCATCTCTTTAACAGTCTCCAAATTTCCCGAGGCCTCTCTTCTGCCGCAGGCAAAATGTTTCACACCCCACTCATCATGCGCCCAACAGCTGATCAGAAAATAGCGGTGAATTTTGTAATGGATGATCGAACAGCTCCGGGGATCAAAATAAGCCGTGCCTCCGATATCATTGCCATAAAGATAAAAATCATGGCTAAAAAAAAGCCGCACTTGGCGGGCTTTATCTTTAAGGTTGGCCACTTTGATTTTTTTAATATAAATGTTTAAATCCAAATCCACCACATCCGAGCATCGCAGCTCCAAACCCAAGGCCTCATTTTTCAAAAAGACATCTGTCACAAGGCTATTATCCTGATATCTTAAATCTTTTTCCCATTCCTGCCCCATCCATGAATATTGTCCATCCACCCATACGCCGAAACGAAAGGAATGCCCGCTGGAATGATTTTCCTGCCCGATAAAAGGGAAATAAATATCCCGGATCTGATAATCCGCGTCAAAATTCAAAAGAAAAGACCCGTTACTTACCGGGATGTCTTTAGGCATAAATTCCTTTCATCCACAATCCGCTGATACAGCTTAGAATATTTTCCGGCCATACTGGCGATTGAGAAATTATCTTTAACATGCCGGCGGCAGTCACAAGGATCAATAAGGCGGATCGCTTTCACCGCCTCGATCATGTCCTTGATTGAATCCACAACAAATCCTGTTTTCCCATGAATAATAATTTCAGGCACCGAACCTTTACGAAAAGCCACCACCGGGGTACCGCAGGCCATGGATTCAATCAGCACAAGCCCAAACGGTTCACCCCATTGAATCGGAAACAGCGTCGCCCGCGCGTAGCGGTACCACATCTTTTTCTGAGCACTGTCAACTTCTCCAATATAAACGATCTGCTTGTCCGAATCAAGAATTGGTTTCATAACTTTTTCATAATAATCACTGCCGGTGAAAGTCTTGCCCGCGTCAGTTACAAGGCCGATTGATTTTTTTAATGTTTTGAAAAATGCCCGGTCTTTTACCTTGTTCTGGACATTACCGGCAAGGATGAGCCGAAGGCCGGTTTTTTTCGCGATCTCAATGGCCTTATCCTGCCCTTTATCCCGGGTAATTCTTCCAATCGAGAACAAATAGTCTTGTTTACCGGTATTACTTTCAAACGGATAGTCCTCTACATCAATACCGTGATGAATTACCTTCTGCGCGTTAACTAAGCCATGATGCTGCTTTCTCTGGTATTCACTGATCGGGACAAAATAGGCGCAGGAAGAGCAAAGGAGCGATTCATTCCACTGCTTGAACGATCCTTTGTCTTCAGCCGGCACATGGAGCGTCATCACAATGGGAACAGGGCTTTTAAAAACTCCCTTAAAAATATATTCAACCATAACAGCATCATGCATATGGATAATATCAATGTCACCCTTTTTTGCCCTTTGCAGTGAGATGACCAGATGTCTGCGCATATTTTCCTGCTGTACGCGTGTGTTTTCACTCCAGTACTCACTAAAGCTTTTTTCAATAGTCGTGTACTGTTCTCCGAAAACACGGGAATCACCTGCGCAGGCAACAATCGAACGGTGGCCTAATTTATGCAGTCCTTTATCGATATTATAAATAACCGTTTCAATAGGGCCGTAACCCAAATCCTGCCTGATCGGCCGGTTCAGGGTCGCGATATGAAGTACATGCATCTTTTTTTTCATTTTTTTCATAGTAATATTTTTTCTAAAATTGCTTTGTTGCAAAACAACAAAGCCGCGCAGATCATCACAGATATATTACAGATGACCAAAGATTGCTCGCCGATAATCTGCGGCCATCTTTGGTTTTAATCTGTGCCAATCTGTGTAGGACTGTGTTTTACAACAGTCCCAAAATGCCGCAAACGCGCAGCAGGAAATATGTAAAACTAAACGATCAACCTGCAAGAGGAAAATAAAACAACCTGATTTGGACGGAATGCGCGAAGAAGGCTCAGGGCGTGTTAAACACAAACTGTCGCGTTTTGTCGCGAAACAAATATAGTTGACTTTCTGTAGTATAGCACAAAGATCCCCGAATAGCTACAAGTAAAAAATCACACCTTCGGAATTTTAAATTCATGGCAAATTTTACGGCAAATAATGGAGCATTCTTGTATTTTAAATGACCGTACTATGCGAACGTCATAAAGATATTTGAGATCACTAAAAGTATTATTGTTCTCACAATTATTACTGTCCTTATTCCAGACGCCCTATAATTCTCAAAAGCCCATCAAGTATTGTTAATGGGTGCGGGGGGCATCCCGGGATATACAGATCAACCGGAATAAGCGAATCGATCCCGTTATTCACATCAGGCAGGTAAATATAAGGCCCGCCGGATATTGCGCATGCCCCGGCCGCGATAACAAGTTTCGGAGCCGGTATTGCTTTATATGTTTTTTCTAATGCAATTTGCATGTTTTTTGTAACCGGGCCGGTTACCACAATCCCGTCCGCATGGCGAGGGGAAGCAACAAATTGGATGCCGAACCGTCCCAGGTCAAAGCTCAAAGTATTTAAAACATTTATGTCTGCCTCACAGGCATTGCATCCTCCCGCGCTCACTTGACGTAATTTTAGAGACCGGCCAAAAATATGTTTTATTCTCTTTTTAATCTCTCCTTCATGCCGCTTTAACTTATTTAAAATGATTAAGTCTTGCCTTTCCCGCGTTGCCAAACAATATTCACGCGTAAAGGAAACCGCCTTACCTCGAGAAACTTTCTGGCATTCTCCGCAAAAAAGGCATTTACCCATGTCCAGCGAAAAATCATCTGCGCATCCCGTAACCGCTCCTGTCGGGCAAACAGCTTCACACTTCCGGCAATCCTCTTTAGAAGCCTCAGGTAAAATACAAGGCCGCCCTAAAAACCTTTCCGGCAAAACATCATTTTTAACCGGAAAAGGCATTGTCCTGTAGCCTTGTTTTAACCTCGCGTATAATGTTTTGATCATATTAATCCTGCTTCCTTTTAGAGGTCATGCCCGCAGTATGATAAATTAAAACTCTTGTTGCACAGCGGAAAATCAGAGATCTCTTCTCCTCTTTGCGCCATGGCCAAGCCGATCCAATTATGAGATGACGGATCAATAATTTTATATTGAGCTATATTTCCAGCCGTATCCGTTAACGCGACATGACAAATCTCTCCGCGCCAGCCTTCAACTAATGAGACAACCATATTTTGGCCTTTTAAGGGGCCTTTTGCAGCGGCAATATCGCCTTCAGGCAAATTATCCAGTTGATCCAGGATAAATTCCACTGACCTTTGTATTTCAAGTGACCTGACAAAGGCGCGGGCAAAAACATCCCCTGAAGAATATGATGATATCGGGATCTGAGAAAACTGAAATATGCCTATCGGAAAATCAAAACGGACATCCTGTTCGATCCCGCAGGCTCGCGCGCTAACTCCCACCAAGCCTAGATCTAAAGCTGTCTGTTTCGTTAAAATACCCGTCTCATCAAACCTGTCCATGGCCAAAGAAGAATCCCAAAGAAGAGACACCGCGTTTTTAACATCCTCATATGTTTTCACTAACCGCTTCTTTACACTCGCGCTCATGGCATCATCCAGATCAAACATTACACCTGCGGGCCTTATCATATTACGGCCGAACCTATTGCCGCAGATAAAAGCAGTCAAGTTAAGAAAATCGCCTCTTAATCGTCCGCAATATGACGCTGTCGGCAAATAGCCGACGTCATTGGCTAATGCCCCCAGATCACCGGTATGGTTAGCTAATCGTTCTAATTCAAGCATAATAGCCCGCAGCGCGGATGCTCTTAAAGGAACCATACAATCCGACAACCCTTCTATTGCCTGACAATACGCCAGTGTATGTCCTACAGTTGTATCTCCGGCCGCGGTTTCCATGTAATGGATCGTTCGTTTATCAGGCCCGCCGATTAGTGTTTTCTCAATACCGCGATGCTGGTAGCCAAGAGAAATTTCAAGATGAAAAACCTGTTCGCCGTGACATTGAAACCGAAAATGGCCCGGTTCAATTATCCCCGCGTGCACAGGCCCCACAGCAACTTCATGGATCTCTTCTCCCTGAACCTGTAAAAAATTTGTAAGCAATGGTATAATTTCCTTTTTGTCGCAATTATTCGATTTTTTTTCCAAAAGCGCGTGGAATCGAATCGGCTTAAGCCAGGGGTGTCCTTGGGGAAATACGCCCCACTGCTCAAAGATTTCACGCTCAAACCAATGAACCTGCGGTATCTGAACTGTTAATGAAGGATAAGAATCTTTGACCAAAGCAGAAAAAGGGGTTAAATATCCTTCTTTATCATTCGCGAGAATCATCATCAGGATAATTATTCCGTTTTTATCCGGATGCCCAAAAAAAGAAACAACTCTCGCCCCTTTTTGTATTCCCTTAAGTGCAATATCACGAAATTCTTCGAACGACAACCGAGGAATATCCTCTAATGCTTTCACTTGACAATTATGTAATCTTAAAAGGCCATCCGCCATTAAAATCCTCCCAGTGCTAAAGCCGCGCCTTCTAAGGCATGCGTCAGCCAGGCGGGGAAATATACTCCCAGACCAATAGCCGCGGCAAAAAATAATGCGGGAGAAAATATTCTCCAAAAACTATTTCCGCTGCAGGAATCATCCTTACTGCCCTGTTGCGTTGAAACGCCCTGCGTCATGGAAATAAATATTCGCGCCATGCCTATAAAAACAACCGATAAAGCAGCTAAAAATATAAATGTGATCCAATAATGTCCTTGCGCTAAAGCTTCTTTTAAAATTATAAATTTACCCAAAAAGATACCGGATGGAGGCGTTCCTGTTATTAACAAGAACCCAACCATCCAAAGAATTCCCGGCCAACGCGTTTTCCCGGCGATCAGCCCCTGGATATCCGATATTTTCTTTGTTCTGAAATACGACAAAATATTCCCGGCAATGAAAAATAATCCTGCCTTGGTTAAAGAATGTCCAAGCATATTGACCAATGATCCGAACACAGCGCTTTTACCTAGCCCGATACCCAGCGTTATGATCCCCATATGTTCTACGCTTGAATATGCCAGCATCCTTTTATAATCCGTTTGGCCTAAAATAAAAACCGCCGCGAATAAAATAGACAACAGGCCAAAAACAATAAATATCTCCTGGCAATATGCCTGAAGCCCGGCCGCAATACAGATTTGATATCCGCGTAGAATGCCCAGAAAAGCGCAATTGAGCAATGCTCCTGAAAGAAGCGCTGAAACAACAGACGGCGCTTCGCTATGAGCGTCAGGCAGCCAGGTATGAAAAGGCGCCAGCCCCATTTTCGTGCCATAGCCGACAAACATCAGCAGAAATGCCGCCTTCAGCCATGGCAGGTTGATCTGCCCGGCATTCTCGATCATTTTGGTTAAAAGCATTTCCCCCTGATTATCATTAGCAACCGCCAGAAAAAAGATCCCCAGCAAAGCCACGGCAATACCCACCGAACAAATTAAAAGATATTTCCATGTCGCTTCCAATGACCGTTTGGTACGATGGAAATATATTAAAGGCGCGCTGGCCAAAGTTGTTGCTTCGATCCCGACCCATAAAACAGCCATATGCCGGCTGGCGATAACAATCGTCATTGTCGATAAAAATAATAAAAAACATCCGCTAAAAACCGCCTCATGAGAAAAACCCCGCGACTTTTTATCTTTGCTTTTAAAATGCCGGCTTTCATCAGACAAATACCGGATTGCGTATAATGAGGCGCCGAAAAACAATACGCTGGTAATCGTCAGGAAAATAATACTCACATTATCGAAAGCAAACCACGCGTTTAAAGACGCGTCCGGCCCTTGCCCCCACGCCAAACAAGTCAGCACCAGATGAATTCCGGAACAGGCAAAGATCAACCCCCGGCGCGTAAAGTCATTCCGGATAAAAAACGAAACCAGCCCTAATAATGGAGGAATTGTTATCAGCAATATATTGATCATCTTATAGGTCCTGTTTTGAAGTTATTAAATCTTTAAGTTCCGATAATTTTTCAGTATCAATGTGGTCAAATTCCCGGCTGATATGGAATATAGCGATCCCCATGACAAACACGGCTACAAAAATATCCAGCAAAATAGCTAATTCAATCAATAACGATTGTCCTTTCAAAAAAGCAGAACCAAAAAGATAAATGCCATTTTCTAATACCAGATAGCCAATGACCTGAGTTATTGCTTTCATCCGGCTGACAATTATAAATGCTCCGATAAAAAAAGTCGCGAAAGAAACAGGGGCAGCCAAATATGAAACAAGCGGTTTCGCGTAAAGTAACCGCGCGCTTAGCCAAAAGGACATCATAAATATAACCACGCCCATCAATAGTGAAAGCGGATATCCCCATACAGGCTCAACCTCTTTTCTAATATTAGCTTCCCGTAAAGCCCGAAACAATAACCATGGGAAAACTATGCCTTTCAAAATAATACTGAGTGAAGAAGAAATAATAGTTCCCATCGCAATTGAATGAAACTCAGTTATGATCGGCATGCAGCCTATCAGAACTCCCTGAGCCGCAACGATCCGGATACATGTTCGAATGCGGCTTGAGGAAAGCATCATCAAGTTCATAAGCAGAACAGCGATCCCGATAAAATCAACCCATGTATTCATTTGTTACCTCATTGTAAGTATTAATGCCACGACCGATAACGACAACGCGACTATCAAAAAATGCGGAACTTTTAATAACCGCAGCCGCGCAAGAGTCGACTCGACGATCCCGACAACCACCGCAAGCATGATCATTCCTAAGATAAAAATAACACTATCAATTATCCAGCCGCGAGAACATCCCCTCAGAAGCATTCCCACCAGCAATGTTCCCAAAAGCCAAAATTTAATAGCACTTCCATATAGAATATACGCGAAATCAACCCCGCCATGATCCAGGGCCATAACCTCATGAATCATAGTTAACTCCAGGTGCGTATTGGGGTCGTCCACAGGAATACGGGAATTCTCAGCTAAAAAAACAATAAACATAGCCCCGAAAACCAAAAAGCTCAATGGGCCGTATTTTTCCCAGGAATAGATAGCCGTGTTTGAAAATATTTCCGAAAGAGATATGCTCCCTGTTACACGCGCTAATGCCGCCAGGCTTAAAAATAACGCTGGCTCAGCAAACATGGCAAACTGAACTTCCCGGCTGGCCCCCATACCTTCAAAACTTGAACCAGTATCAAGGGCCGCAAGAACAGTAAAAAAACGGGCAAGCCCCAGCAAATAAACAAACAGAACTATATCGCCGTCAAATAAAAGGATCGAAGGATGCCCGCCAAAAGGGACAAATAGCGAAGCAATTATGACTGCGCTTAAGCTCACTATAGGCCCGGCAATGAAGATCCATGTCGTTGTCGTGCTGTAAACAGCGCCTTTTCGCAGCAGTTTAAAAATATCATAATACAGCTGCAGCAAAGGGCTGCCCTTTCGCCCGGCAAAGAAAGCTTTTGTCCGGTTGATCACTCCAAACAGAAACGGCGAAAGTATTATTATGAAAATAAACTGTACTATTTTTATATACATTAGGATAATTTCCAAATAAAAAGTACTAAAAGAGCAAATAGAATATATAAAATGTAGAACTGCAATTGCCCATGCTGAACCCAGGTTAATTTTTCTGCCGCAAGATGAATAAATTTAAATACAGGGCTAAAAAATTTTTCACTAAACAAGTCAGCTGTTTCTGTTTTAAAAGACGTGTCCTCCGGAAAATATTCCGTTATTTTAGACGCGTTTTTTTGTGTTCTCAAAATGCCTCTAAAAAAGTCCACAATCGGCTGCGCAAACGACGACGCCGTATATTGCATTCGGGGATTAGGCCGAGCGTATCCGCAATCCCAGGGAGGAGAACGCTCAATCACGCGCCTTCTGAGAAGTCCCCGGCGCAGTAAAGCTATTAGAAAAATACAGACATAAAATAACAATGCCGCGATAACAACATATATCAGCGGATGTACCGCTGCAGATAGCGTCGCCTCTATCAGGCCCAGAGGCGCTCCCGTAATATCCACAATAATCGGGGCGAAAACACCCAAAATAAAGGGTGAACCTAGTCCGATAATAATACAGGCGCCGGCAAGGATCGCCATAGAAACCCGCATTAAAATTCCCGGGTCATGAGCTTCCTGACAATGAGCGCTTCTTGGCTGGCCTAAAAAAATAATCCCAAATGCTTTGGTAAAACAAGCCGCGGCCAACCCCCCGATCAAGGCTAAAGACGCGATGATCCCCAGTGAAACAAAAACTATTGATGTCTTTGCGAAAATACTTTTAAAGGAAGCAAAATAAATCAGGAACTCGCTTATAAAGCCGTTTAATGGCGGCAGTCCGCAAATCGCGGCCGCGCCGATAAGAAAACAAAACCCGGTTACAGGCATTTTCTTAAGCAATCCTCCTAAAACATCTATTTCCCGTGTGCCGGTTTCATGTAAAACAACGCCTGAGCCTAAAAAAAGAAGCCCCTTAAAAAACGCGTGATTAACAACGTGTAATAAACCTCCCGTAAATCCCATAACCATTAAAACAGGATTATTCACACTCATCCCCAACACGCCCAATCCGATCCCCATTGAAATGATCCCGATATTTTCGATACTATGATAAGCAAGAAGCCGTTTAAGGTCATGCTGAGCCAAAGCAAACAAAACCCCTAAAATACCGGAACTAATTCCAATACCAATAAGCAGATACCCCCACCACGCGCAAGGTATGCCTAAAAAAGTTATAATCCTGACCAAGCCATAAATCCCGGTCTTGATCATTACCCCGGACATAACCGCTGAAACATGGCTGGGCGCTGCAGGATGCGCTTCCGGCAGCCAAATATGCATTGGCATAAATCCGGCTTTTGTCCCAAACCCGATCAGCGCGCAAAGAAAAATTATTGAAGGTATAAAGCCCGATGCTGTTATTTTCCATGCCACGAAATCAAACGAACCGCTATTCTTTGCCAATAAAGCGAACATAACCAGTAGAAAAAGTGTTCCGATATGCGTAGCGGCCAAATAGATCAACCCGGCTCGAGCGGCTTCTTTTCTTTCTCCTTCAAACAACACGAGAAAAAAGGAACTGATAGACATCATTTCCCACGCCAGCAAAAAAAGAATGGCATTGCGGGCAATAACAACAAGAACCATGCCGGCAACAAGAAGATTAAAAAAAAACCACACACTCCCTATATTCTTCTTGCCATAATAATGCCTTAAGTACTCTATCCCGTATAAAGCAGACAAAGCGGACAACACAAAAATAGGGAATAAAAACAACGCGCCAAGAGAATCTACGGCAATAAAAAATGAGCCGTAGGGAATCGGCCAGGGAATACTTAACACCGCAAAGCCGGAATTATGATACGCAATGAAAAGCGAGATTAAGCCCGCGGCACATGCCGTAAACGCGCCCAGAGCCCCAATGTAGTTGGACAACTTAACAAAGCGATTTAAGCATAGCGCGAACAATCCGCTTATTATTAATATGCCTAATGAATAAAGCACAATATTCATATCATTTTTTCTTTTCTAGCGAAGCTCACCCGGGCTAAAGCCCGGGGTTTTTGAGCGGAATCCCGTGGATTTATTTTTCTGCTACTGTATAACAGCGAGACCTCACCAGTTTTACTGGCGGCCATCCCCGGATTACCTGTCCCGCTGCATTTAAAGCGGGAAAAGCCGGGGTTTTCAAAGCATGCGGGATAAAATCTCTAATTTATTTACCCAAGGATTGTTCTGCTTTTTCAATTTCGTTTAAAATAACCTTTCGCGACATTTGGTTTACTATGGCATTTTTCACATTCTTGTTTTTCAAAACAAACGCAACGCGTGAAAGCATGTTAAGATGGCCCCTAACCGTGGGGCTTATCAATGTAAACAGACAATTAACCGGTTTCCCGTCAATCGCCCCATAATCAATCGGTTTATCCAGGAAACAAATAGAGACAATGGCCGATGGGATATGCGTAACAACAGGATACCTCGCGTGCGGGATTGCGATTCCATCACCAAACCCGGTCGAACCCAATTCTTCTCTGATAAGCATGGCATTTAAAAGACTTTCTCTGTTAACATCCTCAGGTAAATTTAAAAGATTAACAACTGAATTCAACAACATCTTCTTATCTTTTCCCTCAACCCGATAATAAATTCCCCCTTTTTTGATCGTCTCGGTTAATGAAAGTATTGTGCAATTATTTTCAGCATCATCTTGAAGGATCTCCTGAGAAATATATATTTTTTGAGTCGTTGCCCAATCCAATATCTCTATTCTATTAAACCGATATTGGTCATGAATACGATAAACAGGAATGCTTTGCTGTTTTATCCAACGATAAATCGTTCTTTCTGTAACATTCAATAATTTAGATAGATCTTTTACACTTAATTGCATCTTGTTCTCCGAATTTTCCTCAAACTAGTCAATCTTCATAATCTTCGTATGTAATATGAACACCTGATATGATATCTTAAGACATGTAATACGCCTTGTCAACAACTTTCAGGTCTATTGTATTTGTCTTGCCCTGGAATAGTTGACACTTTTTCACTGTTACTATCGGTTACTAACGGTTAATATTAGTTACTAGAAGTTACATATGATTGCCTGGCGCTAAAGGTATTCAGATGATTTTTAAGTGATTTCAGTTAGTCAATATTCTCTGTCAACCTATTTCAGAATAACACAATTTTTTCTCTAACCGCTAATCGCTATACGCTGCTTCTCTCTCTTTGTTTTTCATAAATTCGTAAATGCGTTCATCAAAAATAATATCCCTTATTGCGATCGGCCTCACCAGCCTGATCCCCTCCAGCTTTGTACATCTGCTTAATGCGACATATGTCTGGCCATGGGCAAAAGCCCCATACCCCATATCTATAATTAAATCTTCAAAATTCTGCCCCTGGCTTTTATGTATAGTTACTGCCCAGGCCAGCATTAAAGGATACTGCTCGAAATAACCTAAAATTTTTTCGTCAATTGTATTTTCCTGCTTATTAAAATAATACTCTATTTTTTCCCATCTTTGCTTTTCCACCTGGTACTCTTTACCATTAATGTTCACTTCAATGTTAGCCGGCCCAAGGCTTGATACCTCTGCTAATGTCCCATTAACCCAACGCTTCTCCTTGTCATTTTTAAGCAGCATTACCTGTGCGCCGGCTTTTAATTTTAAAGAAACATCTGTCGGATAAAGCTTCGCGTCAAAATCGCCCTTAATAAAAGATTGATAACTAACCTCTTTGGAGTTTATTTTGTCCAGGCAATCTGAATTAATATCCTTAGCCGCGCTATTAGTCGTCGTAAGGGTTATTATTCCTTGTTCATCATGCGCTATGTTTTTTACAACCCTCTGATTAATTTTCTCAAGATCCCGCTCATTACATTCACCCATACGAACTTTGTTTAAAATATTAATGAACGCGTCATCTTTTTGGCGATATACTTTATTAAGTTCGTAAATCAACAGCTTGCTCTGCCCCCAGACATGAGCACTAAAAAAATAGGGGCTTTGATATTGCTCTTCCAGCACTTTTCTTTCCTGCCTGCCAACTACCGGAGGCAGCTGAAACATATCCCCAAAAATAATTATCTGCACTCCCCCAAAAGCAGCATTGTGATCATCACGATTAATCCGCAGAGAATGATCAATTCCATCCAATATATCCGCGCGCAGCATAGAAACCTCATCAATAACTATCGCATCAAGATTATCCATTACTGCCGTATTTCTAAGCCTCCTTACATGCTTCTTTTGAACCGCTTTTGGCGGAAACTTAAAAAAAGAATGTATAGTTTGCCCTCTTATTTTTACAGCTGCCACACCGGTCGGAGCCAAAACAACAATATTTTTTTCCGTATGTTTGCGAAAATATTGCAGCAAGGTAGACTTTCCGGTCCCGGCTTTACCGGTAACAAATAAATTCTTATTTGAATTCTCCATCAAGCAAAACGCCTGGCTGAATTCATCATTAAATTCAAAATTTGTCGGAATTTCTGTATTAGTTTCTAATATTGTTTTATGTCTTCTAATGAGTTTATGCCCCGGCTGGTATAAAAGCGCGTTATCCGTTAGGGAATCATTACTATAACTATCTATTTTTTTCTTTTTCATCCTTATGCTTTACTCTTTTTCTCTCGCTACTCGCTACTTTCTTCTAGCAACTCGTAACTCATAACTAGTAACTCGTAACTATTACCTTGTTACTTGTTATTTGTCGCCGCCTCCATAATATCTGTCATTCTTTTAACAAAATCCGCTGGTGTACCAAGATTACCCTCTGCAAGCAATACCCCCTCATACAGCTGTTCCACACATTGCTTAAGCAGCGGGTTGTTCTCATCAGCCAGATACAGCCGGGACAGATTACTTATTAAGGCATGAGAGGTGTTCACCTCCATAATCTTCTTTGCCCCATGGAAATCCTTATTCATCATTTTCATCATCCTCTCGGTATGGCTGTCCATAGCATCCTTACTAACCACAAGCGTTGCCGCTGAGTCAACCAGCCTTTTAGAAGAGACAACGTCTTCAACCCGATCACCAAGGGTTTTCTTAAATAAAGACAAAAGTGACTTATTGAGATTAATATCCGGCGTTTCGATCTTATCTTCAGGATCAAGGGCAATATCTGCTTTTTCTATGGACTTAAGCGGGTGTTTATCAAATTCATTGACAGAAGGCATGACAAAGGCATCGATAGGATCGATTAAAAATAATACCTCTATCCCCTTTTTCTTAAAATATTCCAAATTGGGATTTTTTTCTATACTCAAGCGGTGTTCGCCGCAAATAAAGTAAATTTCCTTTTGATTTTTCTGCATTCTGGCTGCATAATCCTTTAAGGAAATAAGCTCTCCCGGCTTCTTCAGCGAAGACTCAAACCGCAGCAGATCAATTATTTTATCCCGATTATTAAAATCGCTGTTCAGCCCGGATTTAAGAAGCGGGGAAAAATTTTTGTAAAATGTTTCATACTTATCTTTTGTTTTATCCGCCATATCCGCCAAATACTGCAGTATTTTTCGCGTTAAGGCAGAGCGGATCTTTACCAGTACCGGGTTAACCTGCACTGTTTCCCGGGAAACATTCAAAGGCAGGTCCAACGTATCCACAACTCCCTTGGTAAAACGCAAATACTCCGGCAAAATCTCTTTGCAGTCATTTTGGATCATGATCTTATTGGAATAAAGGTGCAGCGACTTTTCTTTTTGCACATTCCAAAGATCATAAGGCGCCTGCTTGGGAATAAAAAGAAGCGCTGTAAAACTTACCGCGCCTTCAACATCAAGATGCAGATATCCCAGGGGATCTTCAAAATCATTGGTAATAAATTTATAAAACTCATGCGCCTCGTTCTCCTTAATCTCAGCGCTTTTCTTGCGCCATAACGCGCTTATTTTATTAATCTTTTCCCCTTTTAATAAAATAGGAAAATCGGCAAAGTTAGAGTATTTATTGATAATTTCTTTTACCTTGTATTCCTGCGCGAATTCCTTGGCGCTGCTTTTCAACTTAAAATATATCTTAGTACCTCTTTTTTTCCTATCGATCTCCTCTATTGTAAAGGCACTTTCCCCTTTTGATCTCCAGCGTAATCCCGGGGAATCAGCCTCCGCATTTCTTGTTTCTATGGTCACTTCATCCGCGGCCATAAACACCGCGTAAAATCCCACGCCAAACTGGCCAATGAGATTTTCATCGAAAGCCTTGTTCTCTTTTTTTATCTTTTCCAGAAACTCAGTCGTGCCTGAACGGGCAACCGTACCGATATTATTGATCAACTCCTCCCGGGTCATTCCGATACCGCTGTCCTCTATGGAAAAAGTTTCCTTTTTAGAATCAACCTCAATACGGATATCTAAATCAACCTCAGGATCAATAATATTTCTGTCCGTCAACTCCCGGAAACGAACCTTATTCAAAGCATCAGACGCGTTTGATATCAGCTCGCGCAAAAAAACTTCCGGATGTGTATAAAGGGAATGGATAATAATATTAAGCAGCTGCTTCATTTCCGCCTTATACTCAAAACTATCTACTTTCTTCATCTGGGCCATGATCTTTCCTCCTTTTTGCAATATTGCGTTATGCGTATTGGTATCGCGTTTTAAAATTTTAATAACTACTGTAGTTACTTTCTACTTTTAGCATTTCACTTGTACTATTGTAATCTAAAGTTAACACTTCGTTGCAAAGGTGCTCGGAAAATTTTTAAGTGAAATTCACAGTTTTAGTTAAATAAGTTACATATGATTGCCTGGCGCTAAAGGTATTCAAATGATTTTTAAGCGCGTTCAGAATTTTAGATAAATTAAGCGCGAATTTACGGACACAGTTATATGTGCGATGAGTGTCTGATCCGCCTAGGCGGAGAGTTCTCAGAGCGCCGTAAATTTGTGATTGATTTATCGGTCCCGCTGCTTTTGGGCTGGGGGAAAATTATGTCAAGTGTAAAATTATTTGAATACCTCACTTAGCTTTCTGTCAACCTATTTCAGGATAGCACACATGTCACTCATAATTCATCACTCGTCACTAATAACTATTTATAATGTATCGCCAGCCACACTGTTTTCACATTCGGATCTGTCCATTCCACACGATGCTTACAATTTGCCGGTATTTGCACATAATCTCCGGGTTTCATATCCAGCTTACTTGCGTCCTGAGCAAAGGACAGCGTCGCCGCACCGCTAAGCAAAACCACCCATTCATCCTGTTTTTGGCAAAGCCATGTTCCTTGAAGAGTACTTTGCCCTTTGGAAACAATGCGTTCAATGTGAAAATTTCCAGTTTCAAGCAATGTCTCAAAAACCTCCTCCGGCACTTGCCCCGAAATCCCCTCAAACAAATTCCCAACCTTTTGCTCCATAACAGCCTGCCCTTTTTCTCTTCAAAAATAAAAAGACGCTATTTATCCCTAACGCCTTCTTATAAGTCCATTTATCTGATCCTATATTGCTCGTTATTTTACCTCTTCCAGGGCTAAAACACAAGCCTGTACTCTTTGTCTGTCTCTTTATCTTTGAAAGCCTCTACTTAGTCAATAGTTTAGACCAGGCCCCGTCCCCCCTAAAAGCCAAGAACTATAAGCCGTCATCATATAGAACAGCGCCATTTGCACGCGAAATACACATTGTTTTGCCGGTATTACTGTGATACTGTTCGTCACTCCACTGGTAAAAGACATACCAACATGGTTCAAGCGATAATGATTGTGACTGCAATCGTTGCGGAAGCTGGCCTGTTATGGCAAAAATGCGGCGTTTCCTCACATTCTGATATG
Source organism: Candidatus Omnitrophota bacterium (assembly GCA_022013205.1). Lineage (GTDB taxonomy): Bacteria > Omnitrophota > Gorgyraeia > B26-G9 > B26-G9 > JAGLQQ01. The sequence continues at coordinate 17,259 of JAKLQT010000104.1, forward strand.
TTTGGGCTATCTCCTGGGCTTCCGCTTTAGTAACAGGGTATTTTTCCTCTAAAAGCGGCCACATCTCTTCAAGAGGGATTATATAATCACGCCCTTGTTTATGCGGCGTACGGGGTAAAAAATCAGACGATTTTTTTAGTGTTTGCGAAGTAATAAAACCATGTCTATCCAGACACGCGCCAAACTCATAAATCATCTGATTCATAGTACTCAATACATGACGGTCTATTGTCCGGCTATAGACAACCGTATCAGAAACAGTGTTGGCTTTTTTAATTGCTTCAGGGCTAAATCCATCTTCATATAGCCGATATCCGAAATTTTTCCGAAAAACTTCATCTAGCTTGCGAATATCTTCGCGTTTTACATCATAAGCAACAAACCCATAATATGTTTTTGCATGGGCAAATAGAACACATTTGCGCCGGGCAAGAAAAAATAAATGAGCATACCATTCGTCCAATGCTGATTCACTTGAAGTTTTCTCAACAAGGTCATTCTTAGTAATACCCATCTCTTTTAAAAGCTTAGCTGTGCAACGAATTATCATTTCTCTTAAAAGTATCCTTCTTTTCGACCATGTCAAGATTTCTTTGATAGTTGCCGGATCATCTATCCATAATAATCCTGGGGAGTTATCACAACAACATATCGCAGCTTTGTTCTATGATATCCTATATGTTACGAATAATCATCAACCTAATCATCCACAAACAACCTTCACAACACGCCTGCCCCGCAATGCGGACATTTTACAACATCCGCGAGGCAACTGATCAACGTGCCGGGATTAACACATCCTTATCAATAACTTTTAATCTTTAAGCTACGTTGTCCCATACCCCGTTCTCTAATTTTTCGCAAATGAGAACGCAGTTGAGACTTCCTAATAGAATGCATCGAAACTTTAACTTCAAAAACTATAGCGATATTATCATCAATGATGATCCAACCATCTGGGATACTATCAATTTCATTAGTGTCGGATTTGTCCCCAATACAAAATGGTTGTTTCTGACAGCTGATTATAATTTCATTGCTTTTCTTTAGCTCAACACCAAAAAAGGATAAAAAATTTTTTAAGTAACATTTCACTATTAGCCAGGGAATGCAATAAAGCATTTGTGACTCTATTTTCTTCTACATCGTACTGATCAAAAATATTATTTAATTTGTTAATGATTTTCACTTAATTTATTTTTCTATTCGCTAATCGCTGCTTCAAATAAAAAAGCAATTCCCTGTCTCTTGAGAATTGCGGTTTATACCCTGGGTGCTGTTGCTCCTGTTCTCATAATTATGAGAAAAAGTGTGTAGGATTATGCTACCACCTTGGGTTTAGCTCGTCAATTACTTAATAATCGCTGGCTCTATTTTTAAGCACAATGCAGAAAATACGAAATCGTGAAACTCTGACAGCTGCGATTTTCGGATTAGGAAAAATCAGATATTATCTATTCCCTCTTTAAACATTCTTCTTCCTGACCAACTCCAAAATCGTATGTCTTGCTCAATAAAAAGCCATTTTACTACTTTTAAGATTGATTCTGTAGGCAAACCTTGCTTAAATACTTTTAGTTTATTCTTGTAAACAGGGTACACTTCACTAGGATCTTTGCAGTAAAAAACTTCCCCTATTGCCTTTAGTAACTCTACATATACTTTCTTATTTTTTTGCTTCTTCTGCCTAAGGTCGTTTAATATATCATCGTGCCTAGGGGTATCTTTTCCATTCATAA
>JAKLQT010000105.1 GCA_022013205.1 Candidatus Omnitrophota bacterium
TATCTCTGTGTCCTCTGTGATCTCTGTGGTTAATTCTTTCATGTGCTTTCATGCTTTATTTAACACTACCTAAGGAACAACTATCTGAGTAATTCTTCACCATGCGACAGATCAATGTCTTCGATCATTATCTTATGTTTCTTTAATAACGCGACTGTTCCGCTAAAATCAAGCGCGGTATCCTCAGAGCTAAGCTCTTTTTTTAAAGCAGCAGGTTCATGTTTACTTAGCTTTCGCAATTCAGGCAGCATCGGCAAAATAGCATAATAATTTCCACGCCGGACACAATGTGTTGCTTCTTCTTCCGAAACCATTATCTCATGCATTTTTTCCGCGGGCCTGATTCCGGTAATCTTTATCTCAATCTTTCTTTTACCAATCAACGCCTTTGCGACATTAATAACAGTTGCCGCGGGAACCTTAGGCACATATGTTTCTCCCCGCTTCGCGAAACGTAAGGCCGCGAACAACGTTTCTACCGCCTGGTTAAGGCTTAATAAAAATCTCGTCATTTCCGGAACCGTTACCGTCACCGGGCCGCCATTTTTAATTTGTTCATGAAAAAGAGGGATAACCGAACCGCGCGAAGCCAGAACATTACCATAACGCACACAAATAAAACGGGTTTCCGGATTTAAAATATTCGCCGCGATAATAATTCTTTCCTGAATAGCCTTGGTCATTCCCATAACATTTACAGGCTTACATGCCTTATCAGTACTAACGCCAATTACTGTATCAACAGGATAACTATTCTCTTCAATAGCGCGTACTATATTTGAAGCACCCATGCAATTAGTTAAAACTGCCTGTGTGGGGAAATACTCACATGTCGGAACCTGCTTTAACGCAGCCGCCTGAACAACAATATCCACGTTTTTTACCGCGGAACAAACATCCGCGTAATTACGAACATCTCCGATACGAAACTCAAGAGCATTTTTAAAGTTATTATAAATAACTTCATCAGTCGCAACCAATTTATGCAAATAAGACATCCTCATCTGATGCTGCTTTGCTTCATCGCGGGACATAACTATTATCTTTTTCGGGGTCCCCAGTTTTCCACTTAATACCCTTTTAACAAAAACCTTACCTAAAGAGCCGGTGCCGCCAATTACGAGAATAGTTTTTCCTTTAAAAATCATCGTTTTTTTCCTTTCAACTCTGCCGCCAGTTCATCAATCATGGTTTCCCATGATGGCGGAGCATAATTAAACTCTTCACGGAATCTAGATGAGTCCAGGCTACGGTTACAATAGAAATTATCTTCAGGAATGATCTCAATACTAAGATTCATCTTTTTCTTTATCAACGACAATAAATCAAATTTTGTAATGGGGTCGCTTGATACCTGATAAAGCCCTTTTGCCTCAGGGTAATCAAAAATAATCTTTTCCACTACTCTGCACAGCTCCAAAGTAGTCAGGCCGGAATAAACAGCATTTTTGAAGCCCTTAACAGTACCCGTCTGCGCAAGAAACCACTCTAGAAGCTCTGAACCATGCGATAACTCCGGGCCAATAAAAGACGAACGTAATGTCAGCGAGTTACCCACCTTGACTTCTCCCAATACTTTCGTTTTCCCATAAATATCCTCGGCCGAAGGCAGGCTTTCTTCCGTATAATTCCCGGCTTTTCCATCAAAAACACAATCCGTACTAAAACTAATCACCTTCGCGTTATTATCTTGCCCCCATTTCACTAACTTATGAGGTAAAAGCGCGTTCAGGGTAATACTATCTATTGGATCATTTGCCGCTTCGTGGCGTTTGGTTATGCCGACACAATTAAGGACAACATCAGGACGTATCTTACCCAGCACACTCTGAATTAAGTAAAAATCCATGGCATCTATATTATCAACCACGTGTTCAGAATCTTCAAACAGTTTAAACTCTTTATAGGCCTGGCGGCTTTTCCTTAATACTACAAATGTATCAGAAAACCGTGCGGATAAATGCCGCCATAGTTTATGACCCAGCATCCCGCTTCCACCAAGAATCAGTATACGCATTATCTTTTTGCTCCCTTTAAATTGGTAATTCTTTCGTCAAGCCTATCCAAAAGCTTATCCCTGTCAAAATTCTTTTCAAAATACTCTCTTCCTTTTAGTCCCATTCTACATCGCTCACTATCCGACATATGATACACCTTTAAAACCAATTGGGCAAGAGACTCGGGATATTCCGGCTGGCAGGAAAATCCTGCTCCTGCCTCTTCAATAATCTTTGCTCCTTCCCCAGCCAGTGAGGCAATAATCGGCTTAGCACATGCTAAATACGATTGAACTTTAGCAGGCACAGTAAGCTTAAATATTTCCTCATTTCTAAGAATCACAAGCATAACATCAGCTAAAGCGAAATAGCGCGGCATATGTTCCGGAGGATGCCTGCCTAAAAACATAAATTTATGGCTCAAATTACATGCTGCTATCTTTTCTTCCGCCATTTTACGCCCTCTCCCATCACCTAAGATTACCCAGAAAATATCAGGATAATTATTTAATTTTTGCGCGGCAGAAATAATTGTAGGAAAATCCTGTGCAATTCCGATATTGCCGGCAAACATGACAATAAAACCTCGCGGTATTTTTTTACGTTCAGGTGCATCTTTTTCCACTTCAGCCGGACGGTAAAAAACTTCTGTGTTGTTGGGAAAATACGAAATCCGGTTAGCTTTTACTCCAAATTTTCTGATTAAGGGAATAAATGCCTTTGACTGCACAAGTATTAAATCGCATTTATGGTATATAAAATTCACCAGCTTTTCTACTAATTTCAACAATAACGGAGATTTTACCGCGCCAGTAGCAGAAAGGCTTTCCGGCCAGAGATCCTGCACCCACAGTATTATTGGTATAGCTCTCAATTTTTTTAATAATAAAGCCGGAAGGCCGACTGTTACAGGTGAAAGTTGACAGACAAATATAACATCATACTTCTCTCTGCATACAAAAGGAGCCAGTATGCTTGCAAAAAAAGCAAACGAGAAATAATTAAACGTAAGAGAAAATTTACCACTTTTACCCCTGGGGGATAACGGAACACGGATAATTTTTGCGCCCCGGTATTCCTGCCTCATATTTTTGAACATACCGTAACCCTGGAAAAACTTTCCACCGGGATAATTAGGGATACCGGTTAAAACCGTAACCTCGTGCCCTTTTTCAACTAAACCAGCGGTTAAATCATTAATCGGAAAATTTTCCGGCCAAAAATATTGAGTCAATACTAAAATTTTCATTCTATTTTTCTAACCTTCTTTAGCTATTTTAAATTCCTTTACCAAAGCATCTGCAGCTTTATCCCAAGTAAAATATTCAGCACGATTTTTAGCCTTATTCTTCATTTCCAACTTTGCCTCATTATCCAAAAATGAAACTTTTCTAATTAACTCTGCTAAAGCACGATAATCTTTAGGAGGATAGTAGTACGCGCAATCCAAAAAAATCTCTGGCAATGGAGGATTATCTGCTGCAATGCATAAACAACCATTAGTCATTGCCTCAAGACCAACCATACCGAAAGTTTCCATGCGGCTAGTCATCATAAACACTGCGCAGTTCTGGTAACACCAAGTGAGCTCATCCTGATTCAATTGCCCAACCCAAATAATATTATGAGTCAAACTGTAGGACTCACACAATCTTAAAAGTTTCCTCTGATATTTTCGCATTGATGGCCTCGCATTACCTGCAATTACAACCTTTAAATCAGTCTGTTCCTTCTTTATATATCTTACTGCTTCAATAATGTCTTCTATCCCACGGTATGACTCCAAAGAACCAGCTGCAAACAAAAACTTACTCTCCAAACCCAAAGGGATACTATTCGGCCTGGTATCATTTTGAACATATGAATCTTTACCAAAGTATATCAATGAAATTTTTTCTGAAGGAATATCCAGGTTATTTATTAAATAATCTCTAGCAAAATTTGAAGTAACAATTATTCGTTTAGCCTGTTTAAAAGCCCTTATTGATTCAAAATATTGCAGAGCAAAAACTATCCTATCTCTAAAAGATAAGCCCTGAACTTTCTTGCGCAAAAACGGAAATATATTCTGCATCATATTTAA
>JAKLQT010000106.1 GCA_022013205.1 Candidatus Omnitrophota bacterium
AATAACTTGACATTTACTATTTACGCATCTTGCGTCGTGGTTTTAACCCCGCGGGTTTTTTCTACAACCAAGTTTACCCAACCCACGGGGTAAAAACAAGCATTTAAATGTAAAGAAGTGTTGGACGCACTACACTAGGTCAAGCGGTATCTACTGAAAAATCCAGCATAATTTGCAAAATTCGCGTTCGCCGTTCTGCCTACACTTCGATTGTCTCCAATAAGCCGTACGCCCGCTGCTGCTCTACGGTAGGCGTTGTGACCACATCAAATATCGGCGCGTTCGGGCCATCCGTCGGAACACGGCAGCGGTTGCGGACGATGGTACTCAATTGCTTCAGCAAAGTCTGGAAGCTGTGGACTGTGCTGCCGTCAGCAAGTGTCTTGGAATGAACTTTCTCCAACGCGGTCTTCGAGCGCGTGGCCGGGGCCACAGGATCGCGCGTTTTCTTTCGCGCCTGATCCTCATCGCAAAACAGCACAGGTCGCCAGGCTTCGCGCATGTGCCACTCGACATAGTAAGCCAGCATACACAGGAAGATGTGCGCCCGGACACGATTCTCAAGACGGTGGTGAATGGGGCGCACCTTGAGGTCCATGGTTTTCATGGAACGAAACGCTCTCTCCACCTGGCTGAGGTTTTTGTAGTTGCGCACAATATCTTCGGTCGATATCCGCTCTTCAGCCAGGCTTGTGCGTAACACATAGATTCCATCGAGTGCGGCTTCCGCAGCCACTTTTTCCGTGTCTATATGAAAGTCGAAATGATGATCCTTGATGTTCAGCACGAAGTGCTTGGCCACTTTATACTTGTCGATGACCTTGCCCACGCGCACACCGATTTTATCTTTGCCCGCAAGCTTGCCCCGCCCAACCATGGCTCGGACTTTCGTTAACTCCAGACTTGTCGCTTCTAATAAGGATTTGCGTTTATAAGCGCGAAGTTTGCGAAGCTCGGGGTTGCGGCAGGCCACCAAGCGCTCGCCTGGGAAATCGGGGTGCGTGAACTCAAAAAGGTTGCGCTCATCAAAAAGCCCCAACTGAAGGGGGCCTTGATCATCAGCGAGCTTGCGAATAGCATCCGTCTTGAGCGCCGTAATCCAGTCCAACCCGTCGACACCTTTGATCTCGTCAATCTGCTTCTGGGAAATCATACCCCGGTCGCCGACCAGCACCACCGTCTTGATGCCGAAATCATCTTTCACTTTCCGCACCTGCGGCATTAGCGTCTTCGGATCGCCTGTGTTTCCCTTGAAGACCGAAACCGACACCGGACGGCCGCGATCATCGGTAAGCAGGCCATAGTTCACCTGCAGCTTACCCTTTTTACCGTCCCGATTATGTCCCAAGGCGGCCAATGGGCACGTGGTACCCTCGAAATAGCTTGAGCTCAGGTCGTAGAGCGCCATACCGCCCTCTGTGAGGTGCCGGGCCGCCAGCTTCTTTTCTATGTGACTTTGTCGTTGCAGAAGCCAGTCCATCGCGTCGTAAAGATCATCTTCGTCGGCGTCATTCACCCCTAAGATATCGGGAAGTGTTGTTGTGCTCCACCAGCGTGTGGTGGCCAGTTTGCTGTCGGGGTCGAGGATGCGGGCAGCGATCATGCCCACGGCCAAATTTAAAGGGGACGGTTTAAAGGGGACGGTTCTAATTTTTCATCTCGCCATGCGCATTATCTATGTTTCCCTCATCAAACTTCTTTCAAGCTTTTTTATGAAACCTACTCCCACTAAAAACCTGCCATTGAAATTTATCTTAATCTCTTCTTTAAGAAAATCCCTGTAATTCCTTTCCCTTCTTTTTTCATCTCTTCCAAAAGCCGCATATACCGAATATTTAATTAATCACTGTCCCCTTTAATTAGTTATAACCGATTCCGTTTATAATATCAAAGAAACAAAGCTCCGTCCCGTGCTCCACAAGTCAATCTCGCTATCGTCATGTTAGATGCAGTTTCTCCAAATAAAAAACCGCTTTGAAACTTTGTTTTTGTATTCCGAGAAGTATCCACAACTACATTATAAAGCTTACAAATTACACAAAGTGTTTATCAAATTTTTTAATTAGTTATAATCGATTCCGTTTATAATATTAAAGAAACAAAGCAACGTCCCGCTCTCCGGAGAAAATTCATTCCTGCTGATTCATCAAAAAGATCGCTTTTTACCTGTTTCAAATAAGATCTAATGAGGCCGAGATCCAAGGCATCTATCGTCGATGTATGATGTATTCTATCATCAAAAGGCACAGTAGACGTCATTCCGATAAGCTCCCGCTCATCATGCTGTTTAGCAATAACAGTAGAAGAGCCCTTTCGAATATAATATCGATATGTTCTGTTTTTCTTTGACAAAGAAACCGGCGCTTTATACGGCCGGGTTTGACCGCCAACAGCCCACAATACAATAATATTTTTGCCCTTATATTTACACGGCACAATGATCGGATGATAGAACGGCTGTATTTTATGTCCCATCTCCAAAATTCCCTTTTGAATCTTATCAATCTGATTTACACGCAACCCCTTAGGCGGTAAAACAGGCTGTCCGTCTTTCTCTTCAATTCCCAGCACAATATAACCGCCGCCCAGATTGTGAAAATCATTGGCAAACGCGCACAAAGAATGCGTAACCTCCTCAGGATTCCAGCCCGCCTTAAATTCCAAGCGTTCCCATTCCACAGTTCGCGCGGTTAATAAATCGTTGATATTAATCGGTAGATTCATATTTTTCCTCTTTTACCCCTGCAATCTTTTTTACATCCGCCAAAAGCTCACCGAATTTCGCGTAATTAACCTTTACCCCATCATCAAGAACCAGCTTGATTTTCATGTTCGTTAAAGGGGACGGCCTGCCCGGTCCCTTTTCTATATTCTTAACTTCAGGCATCCTTTCCAACTTTTTTATGAAACTCCCACTAAAAAACTGCCATTGAAATTTATCTTAACCCCTTCTTAAAAGAAAATTCCTGTAATTCCCTTCTCTTCTTTTTATCTCTTCCAAAAGTCGCATATACTCAATCTTCATCAATTAATTATCGTCCCCTTTAATTCTGTTTTTTTCTTGAGACAACCGTGCCTTTTGGGTGATGCCGGCGCGGGCTCGGCCGAGCGGGGCTTTGCGTTAGGTTAAACTGGTCTTAAATCTATAATTACCCGACATTTTAAAACACCGGCAATCTTTTTAAGCATACCAAAGGTAAGATTTTGCTCTCCGCTCTCAATGCGCGAAATTGCGCCTTGTCCCGTTCCAATTGCTTTAGCTAATTGAACCTGGGTCATATGCTGATGTTCTCGTTGCTCTACGATCTTTTCCGCAATAACCGCTTCTAGATAATACCGCTCGAACCCCTTTTTAAATCCAGGCTTCCTCATTTCCTCATGGAGCCTGTCGCGGAAAGTCCTTTTCTTATTTATCATTCTCATAATATTCCCCTCAAATTTAAACTTTGTTTCGTTTGGTCCATTCACGCATTGCCTGTTCCGCACTTGTGATTTCGCCTTTCGGGACAGCCCGCGTCTTTTTTAAAAATCCGTGAGTAATAACAATAATTTTATTCCGGAAGAAGTATAAAAATCTGTGTTCAAAAGTGTGGAATCCACAACGAAGTTCTCGAATCTTCCCCCGCAAAATATCAGCGTGTGGACGCTTCAAATTTGGCCCTTCTTCCTCAAGTCTAGCCATGATTGCCATAACTTTTTGACGGTGTTTCTCCGGCATTGTATCAAGGTAATCATCCACCGGCGATCGTTCAGCCCCTCTTTTTTTATAAAATTCAATTTCGTAATTTATCTGATTGTTCATTATTCTTTCTTTACTTGCAAACCTCAAATATCACATTTATAGTATATCACATATATGGTATATCGTCAATGCCCTGTTAGGGAAATTTTTAGAGCAACGGCGGCCGGCTGTTGTCGGGCGTGTCATAAAGTCAAAGGGGACGGTTCTAATTTTTTTGTGTTTTGCATGACTTGTCCGGTCCCTTTTATATATTTTCAACCCCAAACATCTTTTCCAACTTTTTTATGAAACTCCCACTAAAAAACTGCCATTGAAATTTATCTTAATCCCTTCTTTAAAAAAATTTCTATAATTCCTTTCCCTTCTTTTTTATCTCTTCCAAAAGTCGCATATACTGAATATTCAATTAATCACTGGCCCCTTTAATTAGTTATAACCGATTCCGTTTATAATATTAAAGAAACAAAGCAACGTCCCGCTCTCCGCGCTCTTTCTAATCAGCTCATCGCTATCAAAATCCACCTCATAAACAGTTTTTACTTTTATTTTTTTCCATAAATCTTGAAACTCTTTTTTAGCGAAATTCTCATTAGGCCTTAAAACATCGGCAGTAACATTATTCTTATAATCATCTTCTGACGCTTTAAAATTAGCCGTTCTATAGATATTGTTCAGTAAGTCGGAAACTTGTGTTTCAAACCCTTTTAATTTTTCCGGCGCCTTGTATTTTTTGTCCGCTATATCTTTAATGAGAACATCCGTTATTTGATAGCTCTCATTCAGATACCCCTTCGTTTTGAGATCAAAAATCAAGTCCATTGATGTCTGATTATCAAAAACAAATTTTTCTCCTTTATCATTGTTTAGAAGATGGTTTCTTAATACATCAATAGTGAGTTTGACTGGTCTTTCGGAAAGCGACTCTACGATCTCATTTTGCAATGCTCTTGCAAATGAGTCATAGGATTCACTCGCGACGACGGTTAATTTATTCACATCAAAGAACTCTCCTTCAAGCGCCGATGTGTCCATCCTGTCGCCATTATTAGAATTAACGCAGATTCTTAAGCCCCTGCCGATTTCCTGTCTTTTACTGATAGTAGACTGGCTGTGTTTTAGTGTGCATATCTGGAAAATATTCGGATTATCCCAACCCTCTCTAAGCGCTGAATGGGAAAATATGAACCGGGTCGGCTCACTCAAACCTAATAGTTTCTCTTTGTTTTTCATTATCAGGTCGTAGGCGCTCTCGTCATCACTGCCGCCTTCGCCTCTTTTTTCTTTAGAATCAACAAAGTTGCCTTTTTTATCAATAGAAAAATACCCCTTATGAATATCGACAACCTTATGTTTTGCAAGATACTTGTTATAGTCTTCTTCAAACAAGTTCAATTCACTTATCGCCTGTTGATACTCTTCTTCAAATGCTTTGGCATAAGCGCCTTTTTGATCAGAAGCGGAGTAATCCCGATATTTCACTACCTCATCGATAAAGAACAGTGATAACACCTTTATTCCCTTGGAAAACATAATCCGTTCTTTCTCAATATGTGATTTTATGGTCTCCCGTATCTGGATCCGCCGAACATGCTCTTCATCGACATGCCCGATTGTTTGCCCGACTGATAATTCAACACCATTGGTAAATGCTACTGTATTGGTTAAGCCATTAATCTCTTTTGCAATAAACCCTTTGTATTGTTTGAGTTCATTAGATAAAACAAACAGATCATCTTTTTCCTTAACCTGCCTGATTTTCTTGGCTATGCCGGTAACTTGCCTCACTTCCAGTTCCAAATACGCCAGCGGATATTTATTGGCGCTGATCCGGATTCTATCAAGAAACAGATAGCTGTTGGTTCCGCTGTTGCCCACTACTTCAATACCTTTTACGCTTATTTTTTTAACCAGTTTCTGGTTATAGGCATCAATAGCATCAAGGCGGTAGATTTTATTAAAATCTCTTCTATGCGTTGCGGAATATCGCAAAGTAAATAACTGGTCAAATTCTCTGTCGGTAAATATCTTCTCCGCCTTCTCTCCAAACCTTTGAGGCTCATCTATAATTAAGATCGGGCGGGCCCTCTTGATAATATCTATTGGCTTTTCAGACTGAAGCGTATCGAGCTTTTGGTAAATCTTTCTGGATTCCTGGCTGGTTGTGGCAAAAGCCTGATAATTCATAATAATCACTTCGATATTGGAAGTATCCGCAAAGCTCTTTATATTTATAAGATTCGATTTGTTTTTGGTGTTATATATCGAGAAACGGATCTTTTTGCCGTATATTTCCTGAAAATGTTCCGCTGTTATTTCAAGGGATTTATGTACGCCTTCACGAATAGCCACCGACGGCGCCATGATAATAAACTTGTTCCAGCCGTAATGCTTATTCAGCTCATACATGGTTTTGGTATAAACATAAGTTTTGCCGGTTCCGGTCTCCATTTCAACGGTAAAATTCAGGCCGTCTAACTTATCAACTACCTTTAATCCCTGTTCTTTTTGCAAGGTTTGAACATTCTTTAAAATATCGCTATCGGCAATTTCCAGTTTTTTATTGGAAAAAATCTCATGCGTGAGAAAACCCGTCCTCCCAGACACTTCTTTTCTAAAGCCTTTGTTTTGCCCTTCAAAACATCTTACAACTGCTGAGGCGGCATCAGACTGATACTGTTGGTGTTTAAATCGCAGTTTCATTTATCTATATCCTTTCTATTCACCAGCTTCTTAATCTCTTTGTCAAAATCACTTTCAAATAGTTTATTTTGAATAGGCCGGTATTTTTCAAATTCACTTTCAGCAAATGCTTTGGCTATTTCTGCTGTTACTTTTCCGGCGTTTTCCAGAATATCCGCGTCGTTGAATTTTAAAAAAACATTGAGTTTTTCCGACCAGTCATTCATTGTCATAGGTACGCCTTTTTCCGCTTGATTTTCGGCATAGTCAAGGTACATGGTAACAATTCTGTTTAAATATTTAATTTCTTTTTCATTTAGATAATTTTTTGCGATTATCACATCTGACTTTATGATTTTACCATTAGGCGCTTTTTTCCACGTTGTAAGCCCCATATGCTCTTTTTTATGGTTGGCGCGTTTTACAATTATCTCTGCGGCCGTCTGCCCATGAGTAGCAAAATGAAGTTTATTTTGAACTGCCGCAAAAAAGGTTTGTGTGGTTGGCGACTTTAAATCATAATCAATCGCGGTCGCGTAGATATCGGTAATTTGCTGGTAAAAATTTCTTTCACTTTCACGAATATCGCGGATTTCAAGAATTAAGTCTTTAAAATATTGTTTGCTTAGATAGGCTCCATTTTTTAACCTGATATCATCAAGAACATAACCGCGAAGAGTAAAATCTTTTAATACCTGAGTTGCCCATCTTCTAAAATTTGTTGCTCTTTCTGAATTTATTTTGTAGCCAAGCGCGATTATCGCTTCTAAATTATAATGCTTTGTCTGATAATTTTTTCCGTCGTCCGCAGTTATTAGGAATTCCCTAATAACTGAATTTTCTTGTAATTCTTTTGTTTCAAAAATATTTTTTAAATGCTCATTAATTGTTGGAATTTTAACATCAAAGAGTTTGGCAATCAGTTTCTGCGTAAGCCAGACATTTTTGTCTTCAACACGAACATCAATTCCGTCTTCTCCTGCTTGAGAGATAAAAACTAAAAACTCTGCTGTTGAATTTCTAATTAATTGTGAATTATGAATGGTGAATGGTGAAATTTTCTTTTTCATAAATTTGTACCTTTATTCTTACTACTGATAATAATGGAAGAAAGTAGTTTTTGAATTTCATTGAGATCTTTTTCCATTGGATCAAATATACTATTCTCCAAATAGTCAGCCTTGTATAAAAGTTCTAACCAATAAGAAGTTTCATTAGCTTCTTTTTGAGCAATTGCCATTTTATGGATAAAATCGGCCTTGCTTTCCGCATGCTCAGATTCTCTTACCATTGCCCCCACAGAGGTCCCACTTCTTAAAACTTGTTTCGACAAAACATACTCTTTCTTATCCTGCAAAAACTTAAACAGCTTTACAATCCTCAACGCAAAATCAAAACTCTTATTCTTTATAATATTTTCTTTCACCATCCCCTCCCTTTCCATTCACAATTCACAATTTATAATTCACCATTAAATCACAGTCACTTTTGTTTCCGGCGAAAGCCGTTTAAACCGCTCCTCAACATTAATACGGTCTTTGTCGTCTTTGAAACTGGCGTCTTTGAATACAACTTTAAAGGGTTTTAGCTCGGCGATAGTATTGACTATCTTAAAATCAATATCATTATCAAAACAAGCCACAAGCGCATTAGTTTGCACAATGAAAACGGTGTTTTTTAGCATTTTCTTTGTTTCAATAGGCAGGGAAAGTTCCAAACCCAAATCAAGAATCACCTGAGTTAAAAGGTCTTCCGGTGTGCGGTCTTCTTTGATATTGCTTTCAAGCTTAAATAGTTCTTCTTGTTTAAGTCCAGCAGGATGATAAAATACATCTTTCATATTAGTATCATCGGTCTTGTAAACACGAAACCCGACATCCAATTGTGAATCAGTCTCTAATGGTGAATTATGAATTGTGAATTGTGAATTAACTTCATCACCAAACAACGATTGCTGCTCTTTTGCTTTTTCATTTACCATTAATAATTCACCATTCACAATTTTCTTTCTTCCATTCACAATTTTTTTCTTCCCATTCATAATTGATAATTTATCATTCATCATTTTTTGTCCAGCGCGTCTTATCCGTTCTTTGCCGATTTCTGCGATGGTTTTGTACCCGGCCTTAAAAGCTTCGGATGATTCTTCACAAGGTTCTGGAAGTTGAACCATGATGAATTTGCGGTTGCCGCCGTCTTCGGCATTGAGTTGCATCACTGCATGGGCAGTGGTGGCGGAACCGGAGAAAAAATCAAGAACAATACAATCCTTTTCAATAACCTTTAATATTCTCGTCATAAAAGAAAGTTGCTTTGGGTTATCAAAAGGCGTATTAAAAGATGCCATTAATGAATAATCTGGACGTTGATCATCCGACATAATAGACTTTGGTCTTTGTTCCATATTCTCATGCAAATACCTTTTAATTGTTGGGAGACTACCATCCTCATGAAAGTGAATTCTATTTTCAGAAATCATTTCATTAAGTTTCTGTTCATTGTATCTATACCCTCCAGGCGGCACAGGATCATCTTTTCCAGTTAATGGATTCATCAATGGTTTTATATTCCCATTCTTTACACCTCCAATATTATCTTTTCTATAAAGACCTCTCTTATCAAAATACCAGTAATTAGTAAAATCAATAAATCGAGGATATTTTGTAAGAGTTTTTAATTCTTCTGAAATATCTGAATCAGATAAATTTTCAGCTTTTAGCTGTTTTATTTTTGCAACATATACTTCAACAAAAGGATTGATAGTATTAATTAAAATTTTAAAGTCTATAAGAACTCGATATTCTGAATCAGTAAATTTATCTGCATTAATTTTTTCAACTAATTC
>JAKLQT010000107.1 GCA_022013205.1 Candidatus Omnitrophota bacterium
AAGAAATATAAAACGGAGATAGATGAGATAAAGCAAAGGAAAAAAGAATCAGGCAGGATAAAAAAGATATCTATATATGTTTTACGGCGTTTAACAGGATTAACTAATAAAGATATCGGGCAGATATTCGGGATGAGGTATTCCGCGGTGAGCAAGGCCGGTATGAGCATGGAGAAAACAATAGAGGAAGACAGGAAGTTAAAAGACGAGGTTAATGAAATAATTTCGATTTTCGAGGTCTGACCCCTTAATTCTCCTTGACCCCTTAATTCTCTTAATTCTTTAACGGATATTTTAGTGAATAAGAAGTGTGTAAGCTGAACTTTTATGTAAATATTTTATTTTCGGAAAACTATCTCTATTATGCGAAAAGCTAAGAAAGGTATAAAACGAACCAGCAGGTTCTATGTTTATATAGTTGAGTGTCGGGACAATACTTATTATACTGGGTATACAAATGACTTGGCGAAACGGATTGAAAGACATAATAAAGGATTGGCTTCTAAATATACAAGGGCTCGACTTCCTGTTAAAATGGTGTGGAAAAAGAACTGCAAAGATCAGAGTGCTGCAATGAGAACAGAAAAAAGGATAAAAGGTTTAACCCGGCAAGATAAGCAGAGTTTAATTCACGGCAGTCGATTAGATAATATTATGAGGAAATATAAAAAAATATGAGCAAAGTCAACAGTAGAAAAGATCCGTCCGGCCGCATGGATACTGATGAAGATGTTTCTGCGAAACATCTCCCTCAGAGCGTCTCGGACTTGCCCGTAAAGAGCGGGCACAGGTCCTTGCGCGGGCAAGTTGATGAAAATCCCTGCGGGATTGTCCTCAACGCGCCGCGGACACGACATCCGAAAGTCTTTATCAAGACTTTCGGATGTCAGATGAACGCTCGCGATAGCGAGCTGGTGGCTGGGATGCTGATTAAAAAGGGATATAGGCTTGGCGAATCTGCTGAAGAGGCGGATATTGTGCTTTTTAATACTTGTAGTGTCAGGCAAAAGGCAGAGGATAAGGTATGGTCTGAAATTGGCAAAATAAAAACATATTGCCAATTTCAGAATTACAAATTACAAATTACAAATGATAAATTGAAAGACAAGAATAAAAAACAAAAAATTAGTAACTCATCACCTGTAATTTATCATTCCAATCAGACCCACAATAAGAAGACTATTGTGGGTCTGATTGGCTGTATGGCTGAGAATTATCAGAAAGAGGCGTTTAAGAAATCACCGCTTATTGATATTGTGGTGGGCCCGAATAATATAGGCTCTATTACTAATGTTCTGGATGATTTTTTAATTACGCGAAAACGCCAGGTAGCTGTGGGCAGAAAACAACGCCGGGAGGGGGTGTATAATACAGAGTTTATATCCGGGAAAAACCACGCGAATGTGATTATTATGGAAGGCTGTAATAATTTCTGCTCTTATTGTATTGTGCCCTATGTCCGGGGCAGGGAAAGAAGCCGGTCGGCGGACGCGATAATTGAGGAGATAAAGGGGCTGGTGCAAAAGGGGATAAAGGAAATAACGCTGCTTGGTCAAAACGTAAATAGCTATACAGCTCATAGCTCAGGGCTCAGGGCTCATGGTAGAAACAAATTAGCCTTTACGGATTTGCTGAAAATAGTTAATGAAATTGAAGGGCTGGAGAGTTTTGATTTTGTGACCTCACATCCTAAGGATGCCAATACTAAGCTTTTTAAAACTATGGCCGAATTGCCTAAGTGCGGGAAGTTTTTGCATTTGCCCGTACAGTCCGGCTCGGATAGAATTTTGAAGCTGATGAACCGCGGTTATACGCGGAAACATTATATTAAATTAGCAAAACAAGCAAAAGAAATTATTCCCAAACTAAGGCTGACCACGGATGGGATGGTCGGTTTTCCATCAGAGACGGAGAAAGATTTTGAAGATACGTTCGATTTGATGAAGCAGGTGGAGTTTAGCGCGGCGTATATCTTTAAATACTCGTCCCGTCCCCATACCAAGGCAATGCAGATGCCGGATGATGTGCTTTTGGAAGTTAAAAAGGAGAGGAATCGAGTCCTTTTAAATTTTCAAAAACAGTTACACAAAAGGAAAAATCGCGGCTAAAAACATATATATTATAAATTATTAAAAGCATGTAACCGCTTATATTACAAACGGTACCATACATGCACCTACGAGGTGCATGTATGGTATTTCCTCAAAAAACAACATATATTTGTCTAAATTTGTGCGTTGATTTGCAGGATAGCAAATCAAGATTTTACAGCGAAAGCTGTGAAACCTGAAAGGTTCGGTTTATGGATTAACCGAATCCATGCGCTTAAAAATTTACCCAACATTTTTTACGAAGGCCGCATTAATTAAGAAAAAGCCTGTGTTTTTAAGTAAAAGTTGTTAGCCGCGGTTTATTTTGGTAGAATATTAATACTCAAGAAGCGGAGGTTAATTATTAGTAAAAAATTAAAGTTAACACGGAATGTATTTAAAAATCAACTGCTAAGTTTCTTGCTGCTTATGATGTTGCCCGGGTATTTATTCGCGTATACTCATCATAACGCATTGAATGATGTGGTATCTTTGATTTTAAAAGAAAATTATACGCAGGCTCTTGAGGAATGTTATACTCTGCAGGAAAATTTGGACAGCTCTTTAAAAGGTGAGCTTTTTTATTTTCAAGGAGTTTGTTGTATGAGGCTTGGTGATTATGAAGATGCGCGTAAGGTTTTTAAAAACGCGCTTTCTTTCGCGGAAAAAGAAGATCTTTCTACAGAACTTTATATGGGCATTGCTGATTCGTATTTTATGCGGCAGGAGTATAGTAAAGCAATCGTAATATATGAACAGCTGCTTGAAAAGACAAAAAATGATGAGGCATATCTCGCGGCCCTTTATTACAAACTTGGCAAGTCTTATCAGAAAGAGAGCGAGTGGGCTAAAACAAAGTATTATTTTTCTTTACTGGAGGAGAAGTTTCCCCATAGCTTTGAAGTAGAGCTGGTTAAGAAATCTTCTGTCGGCGGGAATTTTTTTACCATCCAAGTAGGATGTTTTTCTAATTTTAAAAACGCGGAAAAACTTCAAAGTGATTTGAAAACAAGGGGATACGAGGTTTATATTACGCCTTTTAAAGGTAACGGACAGCAGCTTTATCGTGTTAGAGTAGGGGAGTTTGTTACCCGTCTCGCGGCTGAACATATAGAAGCGGAACTGAGAACACAGGAACATCTGCCAACACATATATTCCCATAAAATATGAGAACAAAGTCCTTAGTGCTATTTGCTGTTTTATTTTGCGTGCTAAATTTTTTTATCTTAGGTGAGGCTTCGGCTGATATCATCTATTTGAAAAACGGTATGAAGATGGACGGCTTGATAAAAAGCGAAACTGATACGGAAATAGAATTGGACCTGGGGTTCGGCAAGACAAGGATTAAAAAAAGTAAAATAAAGAGTATTAAGCGCTCTGATGAAAAAGAAACCGAGCAAATCCACAAGGAATGGGGACTAGAATCGCAAAAAAGAGAAAAAGAGGTAAAAGAATTAAAAAATAAACAAAAAACAGCGAATGAACAGCAACGAATAAAGCGAAAGCTGCAAAAAGATATAAGGCAGATACCTGAAAAAGCTTTTGTTAAATATATACAAAGAAAAAACAGCATAGGAGTAGAAGCGCTTTTGGATGGAAAAGTCCGGGCTGAACTTTTGGTTGATACAGGTGCTACTTCTATTTTGTTAAGGCAGAATATTGCGAAGGCCTTAGGCATATCGGCATTGCACGGGAAGATAGTTAATATGCAGGTTGCTAATGGGCAGGTTGTCAAGGCTGTGCGGGTTTATTTAAAAAGCGTGTCAGTTGACGGCATGGAAGTTCGTGATGTAGAGGCAAGTGTTTTGCTCAATGATGAAGGCTTGAGCTCATGGGACGGATTATTAGGTATGTCTTATCTGAAAAATTTTGTCTTCCGCATTGACGCGGAAAAGCAGGAGCTTATATTAGAGCAGAAAATAAAACAGTAGGCAAAAGTGTTGCAGAACACAATTACAGATTAAATATGAAAAAACCATTAGTTCTATTTTTAGTAGGGCCTACGGCAAGCGGTAAATCAAGTGTTGCTGAGGAACTTGCAAGGCAGATAGGCGCGGAGATTATTTCAGCGGATTCTATGCAGGTATATAGGGGCATGGATATCCTAAGCGCGAAGCCTACTCTTTGCCAAAGAAAGGCAGTGCCGCATTATCTGGTTGATATCCTTGATCCGACAGAGCAATACAGCGCGGCGGTGTTTCGGGAAAAGGCCTTAAAGGCCTTAGAAGAAATAACCGGGAGGGGGAAAATACCTTTGGTTGTAGGAGGTACAGGACTTTATATTAAATCTCTTACAAGGGGGCTTTTTATCGATAAGGGGAAGGATGAGCAGCTGCGCAAGGCGCTGGAAAAAGAAGCCAAGCATAGAGGAATCGAGCATTTGTATGAGCGGCTGAAAGAGGTTGACCCTGAGGCGGCGGGAAAAATTCATCCCAATGACCTTAGGCGCGTAGTACGGGCGCTTGAGGCTTATGAAGTCAATAGTATGACCATAACAGAGTTAAAAGGAAATATGGAAGGGCTGGATGAAAAGTATGATTTTAAGATATTTGCCATTGACAGAGTTCGAGGGGAACTCTATGAACGCATTGAACTCAGAGTAGATAAAATGTTTGAAGCGGGCTTGCTGGAAGAGATAAAGAATTTATTAAAAGTACCGTTGAGCCATACCGCGAAACAAGCAATCGGGATAAACCAGATCAGCGCTTATTTGAACAAGGAATGCTCGCAGGACGAAGCCAAAGAGCTGATTAAACGCGATACCAGGCGGTTTGCCAAACGCCAGCTGACATGGTTCAGGGCTGAAAAAGATATTATCTGGATCAAGGCTGAATCTATAGATACAGATGAGGCCATAGCTTCAAAAATCCTTTCCCTATTAGTGCTTTAGCCTTCCCTGGTTTATTTAAAATTTAAAAAGTTATTATTAATTTCATATCCTGTTTGTTCGCAGTTAGTTACTGGCTGTAAAAACCGCCTGAATTTTTTGCGAAAAGAGAGCTTTTATGGTATACTTTAAAACCTTTCTTTAAATTTTTTTAAAGGATAAATTCGGCAGCGAAGATAAAACAGGTGATGATTTCTTCTATCTTATTCTGCGGCTTGATACTGAAAAAATAAAGGACAGAATAGGGAGGCAAATGTAAAGATGAACAGAAAACTATTTAAGATAATTGCATTTATATTGGTGCATACATTTTTGATAATGGACTTTGCCTGGTCAGGGGCAAATGAAATTTTTGGTGAAAATCAGGGTGAACAAATAAGCACATTATCCCCCCATGTTTACATAGACACGAAAACATTTCAAAAAGTTTGTCATATTTTCTATGATTCCTCAACCAAAACTAATGAAAAAATTCCTTTCTCATTTGAAGCTGGAGAAAAAGATGAATCATCTCCTGAGCGTGTAAAGGAATTTATTCCGCCGGTAACACCTTTTAAGCATTTAAGGGGATTAATGTGGGCAAAATATATCAGATTCGCGAAAATTATGAAGGCGCGCGGCATAGATGAAGAAATGCTGAAAACCTGGTTTTCAAAAGACGCGGCAGTTAAATGGGGGAATAAAAAAACTTCATTGGCAAAGGCAGTAAAATCTTTAGAACCTGTACGCGTAGAAACTCACATCTATCAACAAAGCGGAAGACAGCTTTCGGCAGCGTCAGAACGTATAGATAATGCCAGTGAGGATATCCTAAAGGGAAATGGAATCCATATGCCCATCGGTCAATTCGGGGAAGGGGCTCTTCAGGCTGTTCGCTTGCTGGATAAAGAGTTAATCAGCAGAAACGATAATTATGAGGGAGATTATGTCATCTGGACAACCTCTGCCTTAGAAGATAAGGGTAAGCAGTCCCGGCGGATTATGTTTTATAAGATGAAGGGCAAGGAATGTGTGGATTTCGAAGAACGAAAGGATAATTGTTCTGCGGGTACAAAAGTTCAAGTAAGGAGTGAGAAATTAAAGGGGCGAAGAGAAGAACTGGATAACTATCTAAGGGCGGCATATGAGGATAGTGATCAGGTAAAGATATATCTTAATGGAGAATTGATTAATGAAAATCATGGGTTAATTGATCTCTATGGCAAGGCGCGTGAGCATACAATCCGGGATAAGGCGGTTTTTGTAAATACCTATGATGACGGTTTTGAAATTATAGATGAAGGGAAAGGTATGGACAGGGAAGTATTGTTGACAAAACTGCCTGTGCCCAGAAGAGGGAGTAATCAACAGATCCGTAAAGACGCGAAAGACGATTTACAGGAAGAAGCAGGCACAATCTTCCGGCATGAGGAAATGATTGATACGAGATATACCCCCATGAAAGTAAGATATGTGGTCGGCAGCCGGGCAATAACCGGAGATATGTTTGAAGTCAAAAATTATGGAACACTGCTGCCTAAGAAAATAGTAATGAAAATTTCTTCGCTGGCAACATTAACCGATACTAAAGACGAGATTATAATAGACAACTTTATGATGAAAACAGCGGCGCGGCTGATAACCCGGATAGTAGAAGCTCCCCAGGATGACAAATTTGCTCTTATAAATGCCTTCAGCCAAATAGTAAAACATCTCCAGGATAAAATAAGCGCCAAAGAGCATAGTCTTACGCATTTATTTGTGGATAGAATAAAGAAAGAGATTTTGATCCCTTACATGCAGAGGCATAATGTCATTTATTTGCCTGTTAAGGAGGGGTTTTTGGATGTCAGATTAGCTATAGATAGAAAGATTGTTTATTTAGATGAGATCTTTTTCAAGGAAACGGATCTTTTTGATATGAGCTTGGAAGAAATACCGTTTTTTAGAGGAGGAGAAGCCTACGCGATAGCCTTAGCCGAGGAAGAAACGCCGATCTTATTGGTGAATAAAGAGACGGCGCTTATCGATAAGAAAATTTCGGATATGGTAAAAAGCACGCCGCAAGACGCGGAGAGAGAGCGGGAAATAATTGAATATCTTAACGCTTTTTTATCGGCAAGCGGGGTAAAGGGAGAGTTTGTTATTGCGCGGGAAAATAAGGAATCAGATACGTATAAAAACATATTGAGTAAACTTGACGTGTTTACCAAACTTCCGCTTTTGATTCAGGAAAAATTAATTAAAAAATTAATAGAGGGCGGATTGGAGGAAAGCCGGGCAGAAAGGATATTACGCGTACTGAAAAGCTCTGTTGAAGCGCAAGAGAAAAATGATGCTGGCGAAGAAAAAACAGGTGATGCGCGTGGAAATAAAGAGGAGCTTCCCGGAGAGTTGAAAAATTTAAGCGCTTCAGCTCAGTTGAGTTTATTAGGCAATATTAACGGAATTGAATACCTTATAGCTAAAGAAGATAAAAAAATAAGCGTGTTTAATGCTCTTACCGGAGAGGTAGTGCTCGACGGTGAACAATTACAGGAAGAGGGAATAAACGGGGACATTGATATACGAATCGAAAATGGAAGATTTTTAGTTGATTATACCGAGGAAACATTATTTCCCGGCTTTTGGGATGCTGATGAAAGGGTGCTTAAAAATAATCTTTTGCAATGGCCGGCGCTTAAAGAAAAAGGGATAGTAAGGGAAGAGGGCAATGCCCCTGAGTATGTTTATTGGAACATACTCTCCCAGAGTGAGTTAAAAAGGAAATTGCGTAAAAATGGGTTTTCATGGAGCCAAAGGGCAAAGATCACGAGGATTAAGAAAAGAGATAGTGAATATGTTAATTGGTCATACCATCGCAGCTCTATTTATAAAAGTAACCTCCCCTATTTTGAAAAACTAATTGAATTAGGAATTGTTAAGGAAAATAACGTAGGCGGTGAATCATCATATGTTAGTTGGATTGAGGCTTGGAATCCTGAACAAAAAAAACGAGGCAAAGAAATTGCTCAACAAATAAAAAACGCGTTTTCTCTTGAGCCGGGAGTAAAGGCAACGTTGTCCATATCTGCCGGAGATAAATCTTACGCGATGATAGATTTGTCTGACGGAAAGTTAAGGAAAATCTTTGGAGGCGGTTCTTTTTGGATAAGAAAAATGGGAGAACAAACCTTCAGGAATAGCCAAATATCCGGTGATTCACTATATATTTCTACCACGGATATGAAGCAAACGCTTATAGAGCGTATGAAGATAGAGCCCAATTTACAAAAAACAACTGTATTTAATCAAAAAGATGAAGAGTTAAACGGTATGCATGCTGAAGATTTCGGCATATTTTTCTTAACTAAAAAAAATGATCTCAGAACCGTATATTTCTATGACCGGAATTCCGGTAAATTGCACCCCTTTGCGCTGGGAGAATATAAAAAATTCTATTATGACCATAAGGAAGGGGATAATTATTATTTTGTAGGCACGCATGATAATTATGCGGAATTGATTAATATGCAAATTGACAGACGCGGAGCATTGAATGTTATCGAAGAGGAAAAAGTTAGATTCGATGAAATATGGCAGATGCGTTATGCGGACAGGGTGAATATATGGGGAAAAAGTATATATTATCTCCGGCTTAATGAAAATAAGAAGCTTGAGGTTGTAAGAAATGACGGGAATAATGTAAAGGTTATAGCAGAATTGCCTGGTTTTATTGACGATATGATAGAGGTGAGCAGCCAATTTTATAAAGTTTTACAAGGAGGAAAAAACGCGGATGATTTACGCGTATTAGCGGTGGAAAAAATTGAGAGCAAAGAAGTCAGTTATTGGCTGCTGGATTTGACAAAGGAAACGGTTAACTTCTTGGGTGATTCCCCGAAAATAGGAATAAATCAGCCTTCAGCTATATTTGCTGATGATGGAAAGATTTTGTTTGTTGGCATGAATAATGAAAACGAACGATATATCAGCAGTGAAATTACGCTTAAAGAGCATGTTCACAACCTCGAAGAGGAAACGCGCGCACATAATGATTATGCCGAAAGGGAAAAACGACTGATCAATAATCTGCTATATACCCGGGTTCGCCAGCTTATTTCCGTGCCGGATCAATTATTGGTATACAGCAGCCACAGGGTATTAAACGCGTTATCGGTGGAAACTCTGGCCTCTTTAAAATTGTTTATTACGGAAAATCCGGCGGAGATTGATGATTTTTTAAAATTTTTTGAAGCTGTTGACTCAGTATTGCAGGAATATGATTCAGAGAGGTTAAATAAAGTTGTTCATAACTGGATAATACAGAGCCAGTTGGATAAAGAAGGCGCCGGAGAATTTTTGTCCGCGGCGGCAAATACCTATGAGATAAATAATAGAATAATGCGGGGAACGGCATTATTGAAAGATGATCATCTAAAGAATGCTCCGGCATTTATGCGAAGTTTTTGGATGAGGCTCAGCATGGATTTAGATGAAGTAATTCCGGAAAAGAAGGCTATCGTTTCGTTATTCCAGGGAGAAACGACAGGCCAGATGGAAAATATCCCTTTAGCCCGCATATTACTGGCCAAAGATCAGAATTTTAGTGAAGTAAACCGCAGAGGGCTCAAATTAAAAGATTATGCCGATATTTTAGAGAATATTTCCGGTAGTGAGAAGGAATATGATGGAGAAATCAAATCAGCCAGAGAGGGCCAGGACCCTACTACGACAACGCGGGAATCGACGCAAAATGCCAGGGATGCCGAAAGGTTGATCTTAAAGAAAGAAGAGGAAAGATCAATTCAGGCCAGGATTTATATTGTCAAAAGAGGTGAGGGTCAATTTGAGTTGGTCAGGGAAGTGGAAGATGGTGGTGTGGGTATGGATGCCTGGGTAATTTTTAATAAATTATTCCCGCTTGATGAAACAACGAAAAAACAGAATATGGGGCAAGGATCATATACGATATGGGCGGAAGCTAAGCCGGGAGATATAGTAGAAGTAGAAACAACCCCTGGATATGGGTTGGGATATAAAATAAAGGAGAGAATGAGCGAAAGTGGAAGTATTATATTTGATTTAATACAGGAGGAAAAACTCCCTCTATATAGCGAAGGCGGCCCGCGGGGCAGTTTAATTCGCCAGAGAAATTTTTTCACTACTCGCGAAGAAGCAGTGTTGGCGGGAATGAGCTCAGGCGAAAGATTACAGTTTTATGCCGGCGCGGTTCAGGATATAAGCATATATCTTAATGAAGAACGTATTAATGAGGAATTAGAATCGGTAGCGCAACTACGATTCGGGCAAATGGGAGAGTCAAGGTTTTTGACAGGAGGAGAATATAATCGCGTAACCCAGGATGAGCTGTCTATGCCCGCTTCTTTGAATGTGGTTACGGTAAGAGATAATTATTGGAGCGCGATACCGACTGAGGCGCAGAAGGAGTTGTTATCCAGTGGGATAACCACGGATATCGCGCCGGGACTGCTGTTAACCAAAGCGCGTACCGGGCCGGCCTTTGAGGAATATTGGCCGTATATACGCAAAAGCGAAAGCCTAAAGGCCATGCTCGCTATCTTAAGGAAAATAGAAAATATTACGAACCTTGAAGTAAAAGTGAGAATAATTGAAGCTTTAGAACAGGCCGAAGAGGCGGAAAAGATATATCCGGCTTTAAATAAAGAAGCTTACTATTTGAATTATGAGGATCCTGAGGCAGAAGGCCAGAGACAGTTTCATTTTGTCTCTGAAGAGGAGATGTTAACGCATTGGTATCAGTTATTAATAAGGTTAAAAATAGATATTGAAAATAATTCCGGCAATATTCAGCGCTTGAGTTTATTAGATATGTATAGATTAGAAAACGGCTTTTCTACAAAAGAAGATACGTATGAGCTGTCTGAGCGTTTTAAACTGCCGCAGGTTCAGTATAAACCAGAAGGAAGGACAGAACAAGCGCGGCCTCGCGGCAAAAAGTTTACTTATAGGAGATTATTTAATCCTTTGAGCTTTATGTTGAGTAAAGCACAGAATGTGTTACATGAAATTTCACTAATATTCAAACTTAAGGTGTTGAATTGGAAAACAAAAACTAAAATTGTAGTAAGCGCTATCCTGGCAGTTATCGTAATATTCATTGCCGTGGCAAATTGGCACGGCGGGTGGCAGAATGAAGCTAAACAAAGTTATGTGAGGGAGAGGGTTTATAAGGATAGCGATCAATTCCAAACAGGCAGTTTTATTGAAAAGTTATATAGGTGGACTTATGCTGTCTTTTTGGCAGAAAATGATGGAGAAGTTATTATAAGTGACGAAATACAGGCATGGGGAGAGAAGCTGCCTACAGAGGAGGAAATGCTTCGTAATAAAAATTATCAGAAAAAATGGCTGAATAAAATTGTATATTTGGATAAAAGAATAGGCGGTTTTTTAAGTAGGTTTTTCCCAAGATTCGGGCAAGGATCAGGGCTGTTTTTTCATAGAAAGACAGTTTATCCGATAGCAAAAGTTTCCGGGATGAGAAGCGGTGAATATGCCATTGTAAGGTATAATCCCAATGTAAACGGCGCCGGGGCGTATGAAGGAATAATTGATGTGACCCCGCAAGGAAAGTATACCGGTGAAGTAGTAACCATGGATATGATGGTTAGAAACGTGAAAAAGGGCGAAAAAATTCCTCTGTTACAGGTAACTGACGGGGTGATAGAAGATATTGAGTTTGACCGGGAAAAAGAATCTTTTGATGTAACGACAATGGATGACGGGTATATAACCGCGAAAAGAAATGTGTGGGGGGCGGTTAAAATGAAAACGCATATACCCAGAAGGACACAAAATAACCGGTTGGTTTTTGACACGGAGTATGATAAAAAGTGGCTGCAGAAGGAATTTGCCGATATCCCGGAACAGTGGAGAGTCATTCTTGATCCCGCGAAAAAAAAGAATTTTCCTGTGTTTTTAAAAATAGAACTTGTGGATGATTTGATGGAAAATTATTTTGTATATAATAAAAATGTAACTATAAAAGCGGATGGGACATGGATGAATTCAGCTAAACGGCTTTTAGCAGCGCGGGGTAAGATAGAAACATATTGCGAACAGATTTCAATTTATAAGCAGATTTTGCTTGAATATGTGGGAGAGGAAGGGATGTCCAGCGGCCTTTATGTGTATAAAGGAAATAACGTATTGCTGGGCAGCACCGCCCACGCGGATAATTATTTTCTTTCCTATGGCAAGGTGGTGAGGTCAAGCTGGAATGTCGGAGATGTAACGGTTGGGGATTCCGTGGTTAAAGTAAGCGAGCAAGGAAAAGGTTTAACAATTATAAAAGGAATATTGGGAGAGATGATAAAGTACGCGGCTTTTATATTAGCGGGCATTTGGGCGATTATAATTATTAAAAGAATAGGGGTGTCTGTATATACCCGGTTATTAGAGAGATGGAATGGAAGAAGAAAAAAAGAAATTGTTAAGAAAGGATTTTACAAAAAACCGGAGAGAAAGGTATTATCAAAAAATGATCTGCTCAGGGTGATGAAAGATATGGAGTCTTCAAAAAGGCAAAGAGAACTTTCTCAGAAACCTATTCTCGAAGATATTGGTTTTTTTGAAAAAGAGATAGTTAAGTATGTGTTAAGCTGTACTTTTAAGGCAATATCTGAAGATTTAGCGAAAGTGGAAATAAATATTATTTTTGACGCTATTTCTCCCAGAATTTATTTTAAGGAAGGAGTATTGTATATCAATGCCGCGTTCTACAATCAAGCAATACAAAATTTAAAAAATTATTATATTGATACTAAACTTATTGATAAATGGGGAGTTTTCAGGCAATGGATAGCGATCGCGCTGGAATCTTCTCTGTTGGTAGTTAAGGGGGAAATGCCTTTGAAAGAGAAAAAAGCCGGGTATTATTTGAAAACCATCTTGTCATTGTTAAAAAACAGGAAAGAGGTGTTAGGGATATTTGATATATTTCCTGTTGAAGGCTTGATATTAGGGGATACTAATGCAAAAGATATTGAAAAGCGATTCAATTTTGACCAAAAAGCTCGAAGTAAAAGAAATTTTATGAAAGAAATAAACGGCATGGAGTGCTTGATCGAGCAGGCGATATGAAATACATAATACGAAATATGAAGATAAACAAAAAAATATTAAGAATTATCGCGTTTATTCTTTTTCTGGCAGGGGTAATGATTAACAGCCTTTTCGCGGGAGATTTGTCGTTATTAGGCCCGGAGATAAAGATAAATAAAAGGGTTATTCAGCAGGTATTTGAAGCTAAGAAAAAAGTAACCGCGCTTTCTATAGCCGCTAATATATTATCTTCCGCAGTACGTGAGATTGTTTTTTTAGATGAAAATGGTTTTAGGGCGGATTTAATCACGTGTTTTGATGGGAAAACATTTGTTTTTAGGCATAAGGAAGAATTTTATGCTCATGGAGGAGGTAGAATTATTTTTCGCGCTTATGATTTTTTTAATAATGAAGAAAAGATAATCGGGCATCTTGATTTAAATATTAATCCGAAGGTATTATCTCCGGATAGTGCGGATGTTTATAATCCAGTTTCATTAAAGAGCGGAGGGTATCCTTGGCAGAAGTATCCTTTTTTTGTCGATGAAGAGTACCGGGATAAATATTATACCGGAAAATTATTATTGTTGCAGGCAGTAAGGTACTCAAAGCAATTAAGCAATATAAAATATCTTAAATATGAAAATCCTACGGACCAGGTTAAGAGGATGTTGATTGAAATCTTTGCTGAGAGTTCCGAGGGTATTTTAAAAATAGATAAACAGGAATGGCGCGGGTTATTGGCTAAGGAAAGAACGCAGGATGTTATTGCTGATATTTCGGAACAAGGGGGGATAGTTTTTGTCAATAAGGCCATGGTTGATGAAAAAAACAAAATGGAAAAAAGGTTACTGCCGGGGGTTATTGATTTAAATTATGCTCAATTGCAGAAAACATTGGAAAGATTTTTAGACCCTAACGAAAATTTTACCGCGGCTGATTTAAAGCAGCCGGAATTGATCAATTTACTAGAAGTCCAGTTTTTTTATGATAGCCAATGGCAAATGATTGAAAATGGCGCGGGTGAATATTTTTTTAATCTGCCGCTTGAAAAAATATCAGGTTATTTTAAGGATTATCTAAATGAATTAACTGATCTGGAAAATCTGGCAAAAGGAGGGATTAATGAAAAAGATATCGGCCCGTTTGAACTTTTTGTTAAATTACAACAAGTTGTTAATGCCAGAGAGAAGATTTTTCAAAGATGGAAAGCCTTTGCGAATGGCATCAATTTTCCTGAGGCAGAAAAATTTTCTCAATTATTCGCGGATAAAAGTTTTGACATGAATGATTTTAAATTAAAAACTATTATGCTTAAATATCCCGGGTTGAGGACGCTTATTGAGCGGTCCTTAGGGGTATATTATAAGGATTTTCTTGAGCTTGAGAATATACTAAAAGATGATCTGAAGAGTCGTATTACGGCTGATTAGGGCATTGTAAAAATGATATGCAATAAAATGGATAATTCGGATATTGATATGTCTGATAGGAGTGTTGATTGGCTTTTTGGAGTAGAAAGCTTAAAAACGGAAAAGGTATTGAAAAAGAAGGCGTTAGAGAAAGAGTATGCCGGTGAAAAATATTTTTATGATGATTATTATACTCCTTACGCGGTTATGCGCAATATAATGGAAAAGATTGAGTTGCAGCCGGAAGATGTGCTTTATGATCTGGGAAGCGGTTATGGAAGGATTTTATTTTACGCGTTATTTGTAACAAAGGTTGGCAGATGCAAGGGTATTGAATTAATTCCCGGCAGAGTCAAGGCGGCCCTGAAAGCAAAAGATGTGTTAGGATTGAAGGATGTGGATTTTGTGCAGGGCAACGTTTGTGAAGAGAATTTTGAAGACGGCACTGTTTTTTTTATGTATAACCCCTTTGGGCGCCAGACAACTAAGGTGGTTGTCAATAAGCTTAGAAATATCGCGAAAAGAAAAAAAATAAAAGTTATTAGCTGGGGGCGGGAAATAACGGATTTTTTAAATAAACAGAAAGATTGGCTTAGTGCTGAACAGTCAATAAAATCAAATGATTCAGGGGAAGTAGATATTATTGTATTTGAATCAATAGCAGATAATGTATTCGGGGATTATTCAAGCGCAGATAAAATAACTGAGGCGGATGGTTTATTGGAACAGTCTATATAAGGACAGTGGAGATAAAGGCCGGATAGTTTTTAGAGATGGTTTATCACTATGCTCTGAGGGTATTGTTGGTTAAATAATTTGAAGGAGGTGATGCTAAGGCCAGGTAAGCAGCGCAATGATTTTTTCTTAATTTTTGCGGTGCGCTGATCTTTATTTTTGCTATTACACTTTCAAGTGTGCCTTAAAAGACATGGCGGATAAGTCAGAGGATCTTTATGAAGCCTTGTCGGCGAATCCAAGATCAGTTAAGACTATTTATTAATTTTTTCTAAAGAAATTCAAAGATTGCGTCGCTGATCCTGGCGATTTCATGGAGCGTTAAATTTTCCCCCCGAATAGAAGGCGCGATATCAAGATTTTCCAGAATAACCGCGATCTCTTTTTTACTCAATTGCCATCCGGCATTTGATAATCCGTTAAGCAGTGTTTTCCTTCGCTGCAGGAAAATAGCCTTGACGACTTTAAAAAACATTTTTTCCTCTTCAACTTTAACAGACGGATTATCAAGAATCTCTAATTTGACAAGCGCTGAATCAACCTTAGGCTTTGGTATAAAAAAATGCTTTGGAAAAATCTCAAGTAATTGCGGCTTAGTATGGTATTGCAGTAAGCATGACAATCTTCCGTAATTCTTACTGCCGGGTGAGGCAACGATGCGTTCGGCTACTTCTTTTTGAACCGTGATCACAATGCTTTTTATGTACTTCCTTTGGCCTAACAGGTGCAGGAGTATGGGCGAGGTAATATAGTAGGGAAGGTTACCGATAACTTTAATTTTTGTGCCGCTGAATATGCAGGCTAAATCAAATTTAAGAATATCAGAAAATATGATTGTTGTGTTTTTAAAACAGGCTAATTCTTTGTTCAGGATCTTTTTAAAAGAAAGGTCTTTTTCAAGAGCGTAAAACTCGCCCGCAAGAGGCGCGATCATTGCACTTAGATTTCCCATTCCCGCGCCGATCTCAAGAACGCAATCTGATTTGCTGAGGTTTGCCGAGCGGGTTATTGATTCAAGGGCCTGTTCATTGCTGAGAAAATTCTGCCCCAGCCTTTTTTTCGCGCGGATCTTATTTTCACTCAGTCGATTCTGTATGCGGGACATAAACTCTTTTTTTCTTGCGCTTTCGAGGCATGTTGGAGGCCATATCAATCGCCAGTTGGATCGCTTCTTTCATGGCGGACGGATCAGCCTGGTTTTTACCGGCAATGTCAAAAGCAGTGCCATGGTCAGGCGACGTGCGGATAAAAGGTAATCCTAAGGTAGTATTTACGCCTTTGTCAAAATATAATGTTTTAAAAGGAATGCACGCCTGATCATGGTACATGGCGATAACCACATCGTATTCACCTTGCCTGGCTTTCCAGAATAGGCTGTCGGCCGGAAAAGGCCCGTCTACTTTTATTTTTTGCGCGCGGGCTTTTTTTATGGCCGGGATGATATGTTCTTTTTCCTCTGTGCCGAATAAGCCGTCTTCACCAGCGTGGGGGTTTAAACCGCAAACGGCAATACGTGGTTTTTTCATTTTGAAATATACGTTCATCGTTCTGTTGACGGCGAAAATTGTATCCTGAACCTCTTTTCTGGTGATAAGAGCGGGAACGTTCTTTAGCGGAATATGTATGGTCACAAGCACAACTTTCAAGTTGTCCGCTGAAAACATCATGCGCACATAACGCGATTTAAAACGCTGCGCCAGAATCTGCGTATGCCCCTGGAATTTATAACCGGCAAGGTTTAGAGATTCTTTATTGATCGGTGCGGTTACCAGCGCGTCAAGACTGTTGTGGGAGCGAAGCAGCAGACAGGCCATGTTGATATATTCATAAGCTGCTTTCCCGCAACGCGCGTCTATCTTCCCGTAAGGGATAGAATAGGTGACATTCCCCAGATTGATAAAATTTATCAATTCATCGCTTAGTCTGAGTTTGCCGATATCTCCGAGTATGTGATAATTGAACGCTTTCATCCCCAGCTGCCTTTGGGTGTGTGTAGCCACGCCGTAATCGCCGATAAGAAGGAAAGAAGCTGCCTCTTTGATCTTTTTGTCTTTCAGTGCTTTTAATGTTATTTCTGTTCCGATGCCGGCCGGATCACCTAAGGTAATTCCGATTTTAACTTTATTTTTCTTTTTCATTTTTCTTCACCTCGATAAGAGCAGATTCTTTTAGTTTGTTAACCCATTCCTTTACTTTTTTCTCTACTGCCTGGCCGAAAAGCTGACTATGAATTTTCTCCTGAACAATTTCCAGCGCAGGTATCGAGGCTTCTTTTTTTTCGATAACTTTAAATAAATAAAAACCGGAAGATGTTTTTAATGGTTTCGTAAAATCACCGACTTCCAAATTGAATACAATATCCTCGATCTCTTCACGGAAAGACCCCCGCTTTATAAAGCCCATATCTCCGGAATCGACTACATTCGGGGCATCGCTGTATTTTTCTACAAGCTCAATGAATGCTGTTCCTTTTTGCAGCTGCTCGTAAATGTTGTTCGCTTTTTGCAATATTTCTTCCTCGTTATTTTTAACGCTAAGGAATATATTTCTCAAGCGTATCTGTTTCGGTACAGTGAATTTTTCCTTGTTTTTTTCATAGTAGTTTGAGATATCAGCAGGAGAGATGATTATTTTAGACAGTACTTCTTGTCCCACGGCTTTCTTAATTAAAAGCTGTTCTTCGTAACGTTTGCTCAAGTCATTTAAAGTCACATTTTGTTCCTTGAGAACTTTATCAAATTCTTCTATTGTTTTAAAATTGCTTTTGAGCTCCCCAACAAGCTTATCGACCTCTTTTGCGTCCACACGCAGTTCCTTTTTCTTTGCTTCCTGCAATATGAGCTTATCCCCGATTAGCTGATTAAGAATATCCGCGCGGGCAACTTCCAGTTTTGCTTCAAGCTCTTTGCCTGAATAGGTATTTTTATACTGCTGATATATCGGGGCAAGGATCTCGTCAACATCTATCTGAGTGATCGGCTCACTGTTAATAACGGCAAGAATCTTTTGCGTGGAGCGTACCTGCTCTTCTTGCGCGATAGAAGGAACGCAAAATAATAAATATATAATAATAGTAATCAGGAAAGTAAAAATACGGTTCATAGTTATTAGTCCTTTAAATAATGAGGTTCTTTAAAATATGATTATAACATGCATAGAGGCATAATTCAAGAGGTAAATACTCTCATTAAAGGTTTTTTTTCAGGTTTTCAATGGCCTGGTTAAGAAGCTGGCAGTATAGGTCAAAACCCACGGCCATTATAAACCCGTGCTGCTGCTCTCCCAGGAGGTTTCCTGCACCGCGTATTTCCAGGTCTTCCATGGCGATCTTGAATCCTGAGCCGAGGGCCGTGAACCTGCGTATAGATTTAAGACGGCGTTTTGCCTCAGGGTTAAAAGCGGCATGTTTTGGCGTGAGAAAATAGGCATAAGCCTGTTTATCCAGTCTGCCGACCCTGCCGCGCAGTTGGTACAAGTCAGCTAACCCGAAATTGTGCGCGTTGTTGACGATAAGGGTATTGGCGTTGGGAATATCCAGGCCTGATTCGACAATTGTTGTGGAAACAAGGACATCTATTTTGTGCTTGATGAAATCGATCATTACCTGTTCAATGTCTTTTTCATGCATGCGGCCGTGGCCGATAGCGATATTTGCCTCAGGAACGAGACTGCTTACGCGCTCAAACATAACGTCAATGTCCTTGATCCTGTTATGAATGAAAAATATTTGCCCGTTGCGTTCAAGTTCGTTATTGATCGCGTTTTTCAACAGCTCGTCATCGAAAACGCAGACAAAAGTTTCGATAGGCATACGTTTTTCCGGGGGAGTATTGATAGTGGACATATCCTTGACCCCTAAAAGAGACATGTAAAGCGTGCGGGGGATAGGCGTGGCAGTTAAAGTCAACACATCCACAAGCTCTCGGATATGTTTTAGTTTTTCTTTAGCTTTGACGCCAAAGCGCTGTTCTTCGTCGATAATTACCAGCCCGAGGTTATTAAAGCGGACATCGTCTGAGAGAAGCCTGTGTGTGCCGATGACAATATCAACCTTTCCGATGCCTAGCTGTTCTATTATCTTGTCCTGCTCGGACGCGGTTTTAAAGCGGCTGAGCATTTGAATCTCAACCGGAAAATTCTTAACGCGTTCCTTGAAGTTGTGATAATGCTGTTCGGCAAGGATGGTTGTGGGGACAAGCATAGCCACCTGCTTATTGTCCATAATAGCTTTAAAAGCCGCGCGAAAGGCAACTTCTGTTTTGCCGTAGCCGACATCACCGCAAAGCAGCCTGTCCATAGGGCGTGAAGCCTCCATATCTTTTTTTACCTCCAGCCAGGCTTTTTTCTGATCAGGCGTCTCTTTGTAGGGAAAGCTTTTCTCGAAATCCCGCTGCCAGTCGCTATCAGGAGAAAAGGCAAATCCGGAAAGAGATCTTCTTTTTGCCTGCATTTTTAAAAGATCCAGAGCAAAACTGGTAATGCCTTTTTTTGTTTTTGCTTTTGTATTCTGCCAGAGTTTTCCCCCGAGCTTGTGCAGGCGCGGCGTATGGCCTGTGAAGCCGATATATTTTTGCAGCAGATTCTTATGGCCTAAAGGCATATAAAGCTTATCGCCGTCCGCGTACTCTATTTTTATGTGTTTTTTTCCTTTTATGCTGCTTATCCCCAGGTATTTTCCGATGCCGTGGTCAATATGTACGATGAAATCGTTTTTTTCCAGCTCCTCAAATTTATTAATTGAAAGCCGTTCGATTTTTAAATTTGAAGGCGCAGAGCCAAAGGGAAGAATTATCAACGGGTTTTGGTCGGATATTTTCTTTCCGCTTAGTCTTGAAAAAGAAAAAATCTTCTCAGCGTTCTCAAAGCCGGCTTCAATGCGAATGGGGCTTTCGTAATTTATGGGATAAATGTCAATAACAGAGCCGCGGTGCGCGAATTCTCCTTTTTCGGCGATTTGTTCAACAGCCTCATAGCCGAAATCGACAAGTTGTGTTAATGTCTTTTCGATGTTAATATATTGTTTAGGGTAGAATTTTAAGGTTCTGAACATAATAGTAATAAGTTAAAAATATATGGGCTCATAGCTGATAGCTCATGGGAAAAGCATATTCAGGCTGTAAATCAGATAAACCAGCGTATAGCGTTAGTAAAAAAAGTCACAAGGCCGCAAGTGACAAATTGCAAGTTATGGGTTACCAGTTAAAATTGATAGCAGATTATATTCTAACAGTATTATTAGGAATTAATCAAGAAATGCATTTTGAGAAAGGGGGTAATGGGTGAGTTACGGGGGAAATTTTTACTAATTTAAGACTGTTAACGTAATGCGAAACGCAGTTGGAAAAATCTATTTTGGCTCATTCTCGACGGACATCCTGTCCGTCTGCGAGGGAATTTACTACTGTTTGACATCCTTGTC
>JAKLQT010000108.1 GCA_022013205.1 Candidatus Omnitrophota bacterium
ATTTCTTTCTAATATCTTTGCCTCGGCCTTAATTGCCTGGTTATATTCTCTAAGTCTTTTGAGATACGCTCCCTCAAAATAAGTTTTGCTTATAAAAAAACTGCCTCCCAGGAGCATAATGATCATGAAATTTACAGTCAGCTTTACCATCTGGCAGGTGCGTTCTTCAAAAACACGCTTTAGTTTAATTTCCTCGGGTATAAGGCTTACTTTTAAGGATTGCGCGGCTAATAATACAGATGTAATATTTAAGAAAGAAATATTCTGCACCAACGCCTCAACCGGCTTGTAATTGTGACGCAGCGCCAGGCAGTCAAGATAAACCATATTCTCAATAGTAACCTGAATCGTTGCCCCAAGCATTGCTTTTAATTCTCTAATATGGTCTATCGCTCCGATAAGGGTTATAAGCTGAGGAGATGAGTCAATATCTTCCGACTGGTACGTCTCAAGGGAACTTTTTATCTCCCCGGCAAATTTTATCCCGGCCTTGCTTTTATTCTCAATAAAATGTTTTACTCCGAGCGGAATACTGCGCGTAAAAATAGGCCTCCCGCGCAAAGATATGATAAAATCGGTAAAATCTATATCAACATGTACAATGCCCACAGGCACATTCTGTAATTCTTTATTTTGATGCTCAAAACAGATCCGGGTTATCCCCTCAGGGGCAAAGGCCATGTCCTGGACTTTAAAGCCGGCTTTTTCAATAATATCAAACTGTCTTTTTACCGCCTCACAGGCTGCGATCACAAGCAGTATTTTAGTGCAGCTTTTTCTATAAACACCGATATTTATATAATCAACTATTATTTCTTCACGCGAATACGCTGTCTGCCTGCCGGATTGCAGGTCCACGATCTCCTTGATCTCTTCGGCATCAAGAGACGGTATTTCCAGATTTTTTGTAATCGTCATATGTAAAGGTATAATGCTGACGATAAAGGAGTGTTTAATTTTTAATTCTTTAATAGCCTTTCTAACCAGCCGGGAGATATCCTCTTCTTTCATTCCCTCGGTCGAATAATGAACCAGCTTGATAAATTCCTTTTTGCCCCCTGAATTTCTCAGCTGGGAAATCATCAATTTGTCTTCACTAAGATCTATGCCTATAATATCTTTGTTGTTGGGTAATTGCATTGTTACTCTCGGGTTAGTGATAACATGCAGCTTTTTGCTGGTTACATCAATTATATAATAAGCCTTCTTTTACTTCACAAAGTCTATATCTAGATATTTTATATTTATAGGGGTCTTTTTGGTTATGGCGAGAGGCTGTACGGAGTTTGCCCGTCTTTGAAGGAAGTAATAGAATAAGTTGAAGCCGAGGCAGCAGCTAATGAGCCTAGAGCCTCATCATAATGAACTCCTCCCTGGCCGCTTATCGTCACCTCATTACCGATAAATGAACCATAAAGCCCTCCCTGCCCTGTAAGATGCATTTCTCCAGTAGGTGCGTAAAAAGCGCCGTAAAAGTCCGCCTGCCCGCTAACATGTATTGTCTGGGCAATAGTACTGGTACCATACAATATTAAGTTAGATGGGATTGATGTCTCGTTTGTAACCCCCTGCCCGCTAAGAAGCACATCTCCGTCAAAATATATGTTTACAGGCCCTGTACTCGCGGAATCAATAATAACCTCTGCTTTGCCGGTTATACTGATTGATGTTCCTCCTGTAAGATATATATTGGCCGGGCCTGTTATCGTAAGTGTTGTTTTGCTGGAAATATTAATCATCCAGTATTGGTAATCTCCCGGAGCAAGAGTTGTCGTGCTTGAAATACTGCCCCCGTTCGGTAAGGCCGCCAGATTTAGCGGAACTATGATTTGCTCAAGCTCAGGATTGTTTTCTTCGGTCACTGTGCCGGAATAATACGCTGCATCAGGATAAGCTGCTCCTTCAGGAATAACCACATCACCGTCAACATATGCCTGGCCGCTGGCATCCACCGCTACACCACTGCCGACATCACCATCCGTCCCGACATTTGTTCCGCCGTATACCCCAAGGCTTGAATCATAACTATCGGTAAATCCCTGGCCGCTTATGGTCAGCTCATCCTGGCTATAGGCCGCGTATTCAAAAAGAGGATTAAACGATTTCGCGGCAATGACCTCAAAATTACGAATGATCGCGTTCTCGGAAGCACGGTTGGGATAATATCCGGTCACTTCAATTTTTAAAGGAGGATTGGCAAAATCATAAACCGTTATATCATAATCACCCGCAGCTCCAACAGATGCCTGCAGTGTTTTATTATTTCCGGTGGTTGTCCATCCTGTCCAAACTCCGGCACCGTTGTTTAGTTCCCATACTGCTCTAGCAATACCCGCTTCTGCCACCCAAAACGCCCGTGTCTCATCAACATATATTTCTGTCCTGCGGCTGCCTCCGACACCCCGCATAAGCATGGCGCTTGCCAGTATCGCTAAAATCAGAATAATAATAAATCCAAGGACCGTAGCTATTCCCTTATTGTTTACTAATTTCATGCATCTCCTAACTGAATATTTCATAAATAACTTGAAATATGCAGGCTAACTACGCAATGATATTCTTTCGCGGACCGTAAATATTAAATCCTGCTGTCTTAAATCTATTGCCGCCTGTATAACAATATCAAGCATATTGCCGTTTAAAGTAAAATTCAAAGAATCCACATTTACCGCCAGCACCTGCAATGTTCCTGAAGGATGTTCTCGCACAAGCTGATTATTGGCATCTACATAGTACTGTATTGACGAAGAATTTGTTAACGGATCAACACTTATGGGTACAATAAATGAAATAGTTGCTCCACCGCCTCCGATAATAATATCAGCCGCGCGTGACTGCCGCAGTTCTCTTATCATTCCTTCTATACTCTGGCGTACAATCCGCTGCATGTCAAGCATTCCCTCGTTGGAATCATAGACATTGCGCCCCATAGTAAACACGGCTATAAGCGCGCCGACAATAAAGCAGAGCAATAAAATTGATACCAACACTTCAACAAGCGTAAAGCCTTTCTTCATAGTTATCCTGACTTCAAAGTCTCAAAGGTTAAGGTTCTCGTGTTACTCGTACGATCCTGCCAGGTTACGGTGACAGATATACGCAGAGGATTTCCGCCGGATATTACCTGCGTATCTACGGCCTCATTAAGCAGCACTTCAAAATTAAATGGATTTGAGGAAAGTTCGCCGGTTGTATAATCATAGTCTCCGTTGTTTATATCTGTTTCAAGGTTAGTAAAACCGGCATCCTTTATCGTCTCCATTACATACTGGCCGTGAATGACAGCTAAGGTTTTTCCCCGGTTAATCTCACTAAGCACAATCAGATTGCCCAGCGTACCCACCACCCCTATGATAGCCGTGACAATTATCATCGAAGAGATAAGAATCTCGAAAAGAGTAAATCCTTTTTTATTCAATAATTCTCTATTTCTTTTCATCCTTCGGCATTCTCCTCCATTTCGCTCCAAAAGAAATCACTGTCTTGCCGGCAAAATAATAATTGCCGGCACGCACAATATACTGTGAAATAACAGGTTAAAGGGGCTATCTTTTATTACCTTTATTTTTAGCGCTTTTCAGATTAAAATTCTTTATTATCTGAACAACTTCTTCCGGAGTCTCCACCACTTCAAATATTGCCAAATCTTTTTTTGATATGCTTTCGGCTCTAAGCAGCGTAGTATTAAACCACTGGATCAGCCCCTGCCAGTATTTCTTACCTACGAGTATTACGGGAAAAGGCTCGCTTCTTCCTGTCTGAATTAAGGTAATCGCCTCAAAAAACTCATCAAGAGTACCAAAACCGCCGGGCATGATCACATAGGCCTGAGCGTATTTTACGAACATGAATTTTCTGCAGAAAAAATAACGGAACTGAAGTATTGTTTTAATAAAGCGGTTTGGCTTCTGCTCAACCGGTATCTGGATATTAAGCCCTATCGACTGTCCGCCAGCATTCTTTGCTCCGCGATTTGCGGCCTCCATTATTCCCGGGCCTCCGCCTGTGATAATAGCGAGCCCCATTTTAGAAAGCAGAAACGCAGTAGTCTCGGCTATTTTGTAGTATCTTTCGTCTCTTTTCATCCGGCGCGCTGATCCAAAAATCGAAACAGCCGGGCCAATCCTGGAAAGGGTTTCAAACCCTTCGACAAATTCAGACATAATCCTGAAAACCCGCCAGATTTCTTCATGCGAGACCTGTTTCTTAATTATTTCATCCATGCTGCAATCTCCTTCCTGTGTATTTAACGCTTTTTCTACCTGCTTGTATTAATATAATCATCAAAACCGATATTACCTTTGTTGATTTGTTGTTTTACCAGTTTTTTGCGTTCGCTGATATACGGATGCGTTTGTAAAATTGTGCTCCTTAGAGGCTTTTTTCTCTGTTCCTCCTGCAATATCTGCAGGACATCAAGAACCGCCGATAAATTATATTCCGACTGAGACATATACTTTGTTGCCAGAAAATCCGCCTGCAGCTCATCCTCTCTTGAATAAGCAAGCATCAGCTCCCCGATTCCGGCCATGGCCTTGCTTTTGGAATATTGATCCGAGCCAGAAGAGACAGCTATCAGCACGCTTAAAACATTGACGCCCAAAGACGCCTGTATTCTTTTAATAGAGTGACGGGCGGCAATATGAGCGATTTCATGCGCGAGCACAGCCGCGATCTTAGCATCATCTTTTTCGATTTTTTCCCACAGCCCCTTAAAAATATAAACATATCCCCCAGGCAAGGCAACAGCATTAATATCTTTTACGTCAAGCACTTTGAAGTAATATCTTAAATCTTTTCTTTCATTTTCCCGCGCGAGCTGCTGGCCGATATTATTTATATGTTGCTGGATAAGCGGATCATTATCGGGTTTAAACTCACTTTCGATCCGCCTTGACAGGGACTCTCCTATTTTAATCTCCTTGTCCGTTGAATAAAAATAGGTTTCTTCTTCATGCGTTGCCGTATTATAGTAGCGCTGCACACAGCCGCAAAGCATTAAACCTGCTATTGCTAAAAAACAATACTTTATCTTCATACTCACTCAATTATATACCTTAACCCAGAATTTGCAATAGGCCACAGTTAACAGTCTACAGTGTCTTGTCCTGCAATAGTGAACACTCTTTTCGGTTACCAGCAGTTACAAACAGTTAATATTGGTTACTAATAGTTAGTCAAGAAATCAAAATTTTCTCAGTTTTTTCTTTTCATTAACACGCAAACTCGCCAACACGTAACTCGCAAACTCAATTCTCTTTACACTTTTTCGTCCTTCGTCCATCGGACTTCGTTTTGTCTCGCTACTCTCTACTCGCTACTTTTCCAAGTAGCGCTGCTGTGAACGCGGAACATACCATTTTATAAAATTATAGCTTATACCCGCGGGAGCAGGCTTAATGCCCTTAATCCGGCTGCTGAGGATAGGAAGGTTGTCCGGGTTATAAAGGAATAAATAAGGCTGATCATTATAAATAAGCTCATGGATACGGTGATAAATTACTTTTCTTTTTGCCTGGTCAAATTCGCTGCGCCCCTTGGACAGTAGATTATCAACCTCTTTATTTGAATAACCGACAAAATTAAACTCCCCCTGTTTTGTCTTACTTGAATGCCAGATATCATACATATCCGGATCTAAAGATAATGACCATCCCATAAGTATAGCTTCAAAATTTCTTTTATTCACAAACTCGTTTATAAAAGCGCTCCACTCAACAACCTTGATCTTTACTTTCATGCCTATTTTCTGAAGGCGCCTTTGGATGATCTGGGCAGCGTACTTTCTTTCCTCATTACCCTGATTCGTAATTATAGTGAATTCAAATATCTGTCCGTTCTTTTGCAGAATACCGTCTTTATTTGGCACCCAGCCTGCTTCCTTCATAAGCTCCAAAGCCTTTACCGGCTCATATAGCGCTGAGCGCACATCATTGTTATAAGCCCATGAACGCGCGGCAAACGGGCCTGTACATTCAGTGCCCAGGCCGAGAAGGATACCGTCTATAAGTTCTTTTTTGTTTACAGCATGATTTATTGCGCGTCTCACTCGCACATCACTGAATTTTTCGTCCAATAGATTGTAACCCATATATGTATAGCTAAACCCCTGGTAGCGGAATTTTTGATATTCACGCTTAAAAAAAGGCGAGTCTGTCTGCCGGGCATACTGCAGCGAAGTCAGCCCCATGGAATCAATCCCCCGGCTTTGCAGCTCAAGAAACATTGTTGCCGGATCAGGAATAACTTTTAAGATATATTTATCGATATAAGGCCTGCCCTCAAAATAATCATCATTTGCCTCCAGCACAACAAATTCCTGGGTTTTCCACTCTTTAAACTTGTAAGGCCCGGTTCCTATGGGCCTGCGGCCAAAAGCGCTATTGTTCAAATCTTCGTTTTCCAGGATATGTTTCGGCATTATGTTCATGCCCCAGCTGGAAAGCCCGGGAGAAAACGCTTCTTTATAAGTAACCTTGATTGTAAAAGGGTCGATAATTTCCATATTTTCTACCTTTTGGAAATCACCGCTGTAAGGGGTTCTCACCTGCGGGTTGATCAGAGCCTTATAGGTAAATTCCACATCCTCCGCGCTAAACAAAGCACCATCATGCCACCTGACATTTTTCCTCAGGTGAAATATGATCACCAG
Organism: Candidatus Omnitrophota bacterium; assembly: GCA_022013205.1. Classification (GTDB taxonomy): domain Bacteria; phylum Omnitrophota; class Gorgyraeia; order B26-G9; family B26-G9; genus JAGLQQ01. The sequence continues at coordinate 6,653 of JAKLQT010000108.1, forward strand.
GCCGTTTTCTTCGACTGTCCAGCTCTCAGCCAGATCTCCGATCAGGATTAGATCTTTATCGTATTTTACAAGTCCGTTGAAAATCATTGAGCATATCTGTCCGGAAGCGCTATCTGAGGCGAGAATGGGCACAAGCGTACGGGCATCGCCAATACCCGCTTCAATTATTGTGTCACCATGGGCGGCAATACCGCTGTCTTTGCTTTCTGGCGGCTTTTCCTGAAGAGTATTTGTACAGGCGCCAAAAGTCAAACAAAACAAAAAAAATACCGCAAAACACGGTATTTTATTTTTCATCCCTATCCTCCGTTAAATATATATAATAATTTATTCAATCTTTCAGCATATCGTTGTGAAAATTATATCCGGATTATTTGACTGCAGGCTGCGAGGGTGTTTTTGAAGTATCCTTAGCGGTTTCTTCTTTATTACCCATCATTTCCTGTATTTTTTCAACTGTCTGCTCTTTTAAAAGTTCCTGCTGTACTGATGAGCTGCCGCTTTTCTTGGAAATAAGCGCAAGGCTTAAACAGGTGATCATAAAAATTATAGCAGAGGCTGTTGTTGCTTTGGTCAGAAAGTTTCCGGTTCTTGAACCGAAAATCGTTGTCTGGCTCGATCCTCCGCCGAAAACATCTGAAAGCCCTTCTCCTTTTCCGCTTTGGATTAAAATTATAAATATTAAAAACAACGAAACAATAACGTGAATAACAAGTAATACTGCCTGCATCTTTTTCCTCCTAAATGAGCGCGTAATTTATGGAGCAAAGCGGCATAAGTTACTGCGCGAATTTATCCCGCAGCTTAAGGAGGAAATTGTCAAAGAGAATTTCCCCTTGTTTAAGCCAGGGATCGTTTATTTACTATTACCTGAGCGCGTAATTTATGGAGCAAAGCAACATAAGTTACTGCGCGAATTTACATACCGCCTGAGCTTTGACTTTATCGTATACATTTTTAAACGGTAAAGCCATATTTGCGGCGATTTTCTTGCAATCCTCATATTCCGGGGCGATATTAACTATTTTATCCCCCAGACAGGCAATTTTCACTCTTACAATTATGCCATAATTAGTCTTAAGATTCAAGATTTTTCTCATTAATTTCAGACGTGCCACCCGTTGCAGGCGAACTCCGATAGTACTTGTTTCCTGAAATATTATATCCGTTATTTTCTGAACATCTCCATCTTCAGCCTGCACATTAAGTAACACACCTTGGCGCATTTTCTTCATCATTACAGAGTGAGTATACACATCAAGTGCTCCGGCCTTAAATAAACGCTCATAAAGGATTTCAAAATTAAGCGGTAAGGTATCGTCAATGTTCGTCTCAATAACAGTAATACTATCCCGGGCAGGCCCGTTAACATCAACAGCAATAATAATTCGCAATAGATTAGGGGAATCAGGCCGAATATGCGTTCCCGCCCCGTACCCTGTCTTTAACACCTTCATATTTACAGATGCGGTTATCTCCTGTGCCAGTGTCGAGATAATCGCCGCGCCTGTCGGTGTTATAACCTCATGCGTAATCTGAGGATTTATATTTACAGTACGGTTTTTTATTAGCTCCAACACTGCCGGCGCAGGTAAAGGAAAAACCTCTCCGCAAGAATTAACCGTACCTGTTCCAATGGTAAGGCTTGATGAATATACCTTTTCGATACCCAGTAATTTTAAAGCTAAAACACAGCCGACAATATCGACTATTGTATCCAGCTCACCTAACTGATGAAAGTGAACTTTATTAAGAGGCTGATTATGAACAGCTGCCTCAGCTTTAGCCAAATTTGTAAAGATTTCTTTAGAGAATTTTTTTGATGGCGTATCAATCCTGCTTTTATCAATTATATCAATGGCGTTTTTCAAATCCGCGATTCTGAAATTTTTTTTTGAACTAATCTTTACCTTGGTTCCACTAATATGGCCCCTTTTTACTTTTTCGGCCTTTATCTGGAATTTTGGGATATTAAGCTTTAACAGCTCTCTTTTAAGGTCGGATAATTTTAATCCTAAGTCGATAAAAGCACCCAGGGCCATATCACCGCTTATACCAGAAAAACAATCAAAATACGCAATCTTCATAATAATTAAGTTACCTGTGACCAGTTTTCAGTAACCAGATGCTCACCCGGGCTATCCTTCAACAGGCTCAGGATGGTGAGCATAGTCGAACCAAAGCCCGGGGTTTCTGAGCGGAATCCCGCAGACTTACTTTGGTTCTTTCGTGTTTAAGTTGCAAAGGTGCTCGGAAAATTTTTAAGTGAAATTCACAGTTTTAGTTAAATAAGTTACAAGTTTGAGGGCACCCTTTGGGTGCTGCG
>JAKLQT010000018.1 GCA_022013205.1 Candidatus Omnitrophota bacterium
AGTTGGCAACATTAAAAAGTTCTTTTTTAATCAAACCTTTCTCTTTCATAAACCAGCAAAAAAGCAAACGGGTAAGAAGCCGTATGAGGGATTCACTTTGGTGGATATTATCATCTATCAAATCTTCGGCAGGACGAATTTGGGGAAATTTAACATTCTTTTTCGCCCACAAATACCAATTAAACAATTCTGAATAAAACTTTTTGTTGAGCTCTTTGGTGTCCAATGTCTTCTGCCAGGCAGAATGCAATCCCACAAAATCAGAAAATTTATGTTTCAGCCGCAATTCCTCAAGCGATAAATCAAAAAGTATTTCAATATGCGCGCGGTGCGGCTTCTCTATGCTGATGTCTTTGATTAAAGTAACTTTTTCAAGCACATCCCTGCTATCATCCCGCTTATGCAATCTTCGGTTGATTATAGAAATACTCAGTGTTTTGCCGTGTTTGAATAAAATCATAACCGGCATCGGGAAGACTTTGTTCATTTCACGGGTGATTTGGCTTAGTTCCGTTCTGCTGTAATGGGCATTAGAGAGCCCAATAGCAAAAAACAAATAGCTCTTAATAACGGTTTCTGACTCCCCGATGGTTTTAACTTCTTTTTTTATTAAAGCGCCTTGATTTGCCGCGCCGAATTTAATTTCTTCACCGGAAAGCTGGAATAACAGGTCTGCATATTTCCAATCGGGGACAAGCGCTTTCTCTTCCCGGAAGGATTGCCCAACAAGATACGCTTCCTTAAATGATTTAAAAGTCTTTTTCGCAAAAGGACTTTGCCGGTCGGTAGCGTAGCCAAGCGATTGAAAGAGCGTTAAGGCATTTTCTGAAAGATTGCCCTGTCTAAATAGCAAGATAATATCTTTAATTCCGGCTTTTAAATCATTCATCGTGTTTGCAATTTGGTCCTTTGTTAATATCTTCTATTTCAACAACTGTCAGCGAAGGATCAATATCCCACTTTTCCGCCTTATATCTCACATTGTTTCTTACAGCAATCTCTTTAAATATGGAAAATGCTCCGGATTCCATTGCATATTCTCCGCAGGAGCAGCCATAATCTTTCATAATATCGCCAAAACTTATTTTATCAATCCTATAATCATTAGAAGAACCACAATTATCTTCCATGAATTCCTTTGCCGACTCATAACTATCTGTTATGTAGCAGGCATTTTCATTATATTCATAACACTGCTCAAATAAGATAAAACCGCTATATCCAACGATTGTTACTGAATCTTTATATTTCATAACTTTTTTATACCCATATTTATTCCAGTCTTCTGTCAACTCTCTTAAAATACTTTCTCTTAAAATACTTAAGACCTGACTTTATTGTTAAGCGCCTTCGCTTACACTATTGAAAATTTCCTTTACTCTTCTTTTGATTCGATATGAAAATCGTTTATCTTTTAACAACTTTTTTAGATGCTCATGCGCTTTTTTATCCCGGGAATCCCCGAGAAATTTAATTATATCTGAAATCCATTGCCTGGTAGTATTATTTGATGGTGTGCGATTTAGCTCATCAATTAGATATGGTATCACCGTGTTCCTGAAATCTGAATATTCTAAATGGCTTAGAATTTCTTTCTTTAAATGGGTCTCCTCAATTGTTTTTGGAGGGGATAATTGCTTGATATATTCAAATAATACCTGAAACGCTTTTTTATTTCCTTGTGAAACCAAACAGCCAAGACTCGATATGGCAGTATTTCGTTCTTCCGGCATAGAAGCATCTAGTTGCTTTTTATATTTATCAACGGGCAAAGTCTTAAAATCAATATTACTTACTTGTTCTTCAATGATAAGCTCCTCCAATTTTTCTTTGCTAAAACCGCCATTTTCCATCAATGATATAAGTTTACGCGTAAATTCACTTTTTCCTTCAACATAAATGATATCCTCAATTTCGCTGAAATCTAGACATGTTTTCTGCCCGCCGCTAAATCTCTTGCGCTCAATTAATTCCTGACAACGAGTATAATCACACTTTTCCAATAGCTCATCAATAAATGGTTCAAATTCTTTATCGTTCAAACAAATCCCAAATTCACCGGGTTTATCCGGCTGTAATGGAAAAAAATTATTGCAATTAAAGCATATCCTTTCAAGTTCTTTTTTTGTCATCTTTGTAATTCTCTTTTATATTTTCTAACAAAAGCATTACCTCTGAGTTACTTTTTACGATTCCCAAAATGTCTCTCATACATATCTTCTATCCAATTCCTTGCGTAAAGTTTCCAACTTTCCTTTGCGCTGGGAATATTTTTCATCAAACTTTTTGGATTCAATCCCAATTCTTTTGCCATTTGAATATGCCGAACTGAAAGACGACATCTTCTATAAGCTTCTTTCCAAAGCTCGTCTTTCTTATTATTGCTTGCCATAGCCATGCCTCTTTGATTTTGTACTTTATTTTATAATCAGCCAAGTTACCAATTCAAAGTTGTCAATTTCATGAATCTGTTTTGCCAAAGGGATAAGCAGCGCGCCGCGATCTGAAGTTAATTTTTGATTGCTTCTTTTTTTAAAAACTTTCACAACGCCATCCACTGCCTTTTTCAGCAATTCAGTATAGGCAGCCATTTCTTTCCCGTTTTGAGTTTCTTTATTAAAAAGTTCGCATAATTTCTCATATGGAACCTTTCGGTTTTGGCACATGAGCCGATATATCTCAAGAACCTGTTTGGCGTTCGTGTAATTAAACCTAACCAACCCATCATTTTGGATATATACTAAAAAATATGGGCTTAACGGATTTACCTCTTCATTCCCGTCGCTGTCCCCTTTTTGTTTAAGACAGAAAACTACACCAGGCGTAATAATGTTTTTTTCAGTAGCGGTAAAATGGTCGGATTCAATAACTGCGGCATGTTCGCCGTCTGGAGAAGGCGCCACGGCATACAAGCCAAAAGGGGCATCCGCCAGTTTTTGGCGGTTATCCTCCATGAAATTTGAAAGCTCAATCCTGAAGTCATCAAGGGTAAAGTCAGTCAAAGACACTGTTTCATCCATATCTTCAAGGTCTAAAACCTCGTCTTTTAATTTTTTAAGTTGTTGATTGCGATATTTCAAGTCATCAGTAATAAGTTCATGAATTTGGTCAACATCCAAGATATTGTCTTCGCCGGAAGCCGTAACATCTACAAGCGCCATACGCGCTTCAACCCGCTCTTTTAGGTTTATGTAATTATCAAGGTCTTTAGTCGGCCAGAAATTAACAAGCTGTATAGATTTGTTTTTACTCCCTATGCGGTCAATACGTCCAAACCTTTGAATAAACCTTACCGGGTTCCAGTGAATATCATAATTAACAAGGTAATCACAATCCTGTAAATTTTGACCTTCACTAATACAATCTGTTGCTATCAGAATATCTATACCCTCGCTCTGTGAAACATTGGTTGTTTTTGCGCGATTTTTTGATACAGGCGAGAAATTCACAAGAATGCTGTCATAATCATTTTTGCCATAAGTGGTCTGGGTATAGCCGCCGCAAACCAGAGCGCAATGAAGATTAAGTTCCGACTTAGTCCATGCTTTTAAGCTTTTGTAAAGATATTGCGCTGTATCCGCGAAAGCTGTAAATACGACAACTTTCTTGTTATTTACATTAAAAGGATTTTTAATTTTTGCCATTATCAATGCCTTTAGCTCGGCAAGTTTCGCATCTCTCTCGGGAGTTACCGCGACAGCGTTATTGTAAAGGGTGATTAAAGCTTCTTTATCTTTTTGCAGGTCTTTAAGCCAGTTTTTGAGTTTAATATCGGCTAAATCATACTTAAACTTTTTACCGACCTGCCATTGCTCAAGGTCGTCAGCATTCTCTTCTATTTCATCCTCATTCGGCTCAATGCCTTCCAAAGACTCTTCCTGCGACTTCACTTTTGACTTTAGAAAATTATTTATCTTGTTTTCCAAATTTTCAATTTTCCGGATAGTTCTGCCCATTGATATTCCAAAGGAATTTATAGAACTTTCAAGCCGCTTAAGAAAATTCATCTTCATCATTCCAATAAGGAAGTTTTCGCGATCCTTCTGGGTGAACGCAAGAACATGGCTATGGGCGCGGGCTTTGTATTTTTGTTCCATTTCCGGCTTTATATACGCGGAAGGATTAAACACAGACAGTTTATACTTAAGTATCTGCTTATTCAAATTATCGTAAGAAGGAAACCTGTTTTCTAAATCTATTTCCGGGTAGATAGACTGCGGTTTATTTCTGTTAGGGAATTTCCCGATAGCAGCAATGTTATAAAAACTATTTATATGTTTTCGTGAGCGGGCGATTGTTAGCTCATCAAGAAGTTTAAAAAAAGCAGAATCAAGCCGCTCAAGAAGCTGCTTCATGTTTCTTTTGGGATTTTTTTTTGGGTCAGCCCAGTTTGTGAAATGAGTTTGAGCATTCTTAAGCGTAGCCCCAATATTTTTTATTTTACAGCAATCAAAAAGCGCGTCTTCCTTGCCTTCGGTAATTAAGGCGAGTTGGTTACGCAAATCACGAAGCGTATTATTAACCGGAGTGGCGGAAAGCATTAAAACCTTGGTTTTAACACCTGATTTTATGACTTTTTCCATCAGCCATTTGGCACGGTTCATTTTTGTTGTGCCATCTTCCTGAACTTTATCCGAAGGGTTGCCTCTGAAATTATGCGACTCGTCTATTACTACTAAATCAAACGCGCCCCAGTTGAAATTTTCCAAATCTATTCCGTTTGCATCAGAACACCCTGATTCCCTGGCCATATCAGTGTGATAAAGCACGGTATAGTTAAATCGGTCTCTGATGAATGGGTTGAGAGCGTGATTTTGACTGGCCTGATATATGGTCCAGTTGCCCTTAAGTTTTTTAGGACAAACAACAAGGACACGACTATTTAAAAGTTCAAAATACTTTATAACCGCCAATGCCTCAAAAGTCTTCCCAAGCCCGACGCTGTCGGCAATGATGCAGCCGTTGTGTTTTAGTATTTTATTAATAGCGCCTTTAACGCCGTCCTTTTGGAAGTCGTAAAGTATGTTCCAGATTTCGCTGTCAAAAAAACCCACGCGCCCATCAAGAAGGCCGCCCTGTTTTTGTTCATCCAGGTAATCTTCAAAAATATGATACAGCGTCTTAAAATAGATGAACTCCGGCTCGTTTTCCAGGTAAAGCTGCTCGAGGTATTTAAGAACCTGTTCTTTAACATCTTCAACAAGGCCTGTTTTATCATTCCAGATAGAGTCAAACCACTCTTTTAACGCTTGTCGATCCCTATCACTATCAATTATCAGGTTTAATTCAATGTTTTTACTTCCGCCTAAGCCTAATCCATTAACGGTAAAATTGGAACTTCCGGCTATTGCTTTTTCTATGCCGCGATCCTGCCGGACATGATACATCTTCCCGTGAAGAAAGTTGGGCTTAACCATTGAGCGGATGTCTGTTTTCAATCTTATCCAGTCAGCGCAATCTTTCGCGATGGATTTTTGTGATAAGCGGTTTTCCGTAGGTATAACTAATCTTTCGTCTTCAATTTTAAAATCCTTGACATTGATTTTATTAGGATCCATGGATTTAATAAATCTGGGCTCCCCAAACAGAAACCGCAATTTTTTAATACCGTCCAAATTATCCTTAAGATGATAATAGGCGTATATAGTGAAGTAGGCGGATACTATTGAAACATCAGAATTGGAACTAACCACTTCTTTTAAAAAGTCGCCGATTGTTCCTTGCGAATGATTATCTCTAATAAACGACTTGATCATTTTTAATCTTTCCTACACCATATAACTATTATCGGATATTGCTTCTGGACTTTATAAATTAGTCAGCCCACTTGTCCGCTGTTTTGGCGGAAGGGGCTGCAGCTACACTTTGAAATTCCTATACATTAAACTAGTGCAGTAACAATGTAATTCTGCAACATGGTAATAAGAAAAATACCCCGCGGGTTGCCGTTATGCTACTCTGCTTTTCTACAAAGCCTGCCCGCCGTGTTGTATTGGAGGGGAATCCCGCGGGGTTGAATCACAACGGTGTTGCAAAAC
>JAKLQT010000109.1 GCA_022013205.1 Candidatus Omnitrophota bacterium
ACTACTGTTTGACATCCTTGTCACAGCAGCAAATTAAATCCGCCAAAACAGATTTCCCCAACTGCTTCGTTTAAAAAACTTAATATCCCCCCGTAACTCATACATTACGGGGATTTTAAATCTTGAATTGACCTTTTTGTAATTTTTTGTTATATTTGTTTTTATATCCCTATGGTCAAAAATTTTTATAAATATAACCTTACGGAGATAAATTCACATGAGTAAAGATGTATTTACCCATCATCGGCCTCAGTGGAAAACCCATATCGGGTTTTTGCTGGCAGCTATCGGCTCTGCTGTGGGGCTGGGAAATATCTGGCGTTTTCCTTATCTATGTTATAAAAACGGCGGTGGCGCGTTCCTGCTGCCATACTTTATCGCTTTATTCGTAGTCGGTATTCCTCTGATGATCCTGGAGATAGCTCTGGGGCATAAAATGCGCGGTTCCGCGCCGGCCTCGGTTGCCGGCATTGATAAAAAATGGGAGTGGATCGGATGGTGGCAGGTAATATTAGGAATGATCGGCATCCTGCTTTATTATGCTGTTGTTATTTCCTGGTGTGTGAATTATTTTTTCTTTGCTTTTTCAGGCGCTTGGACCAGTGATCCGAACGCCTTTTTCTTTCAAAAATTTCTTATGGTCAGCTCCAGCCCTTTTGAGATTGGAGACCTGAGAACACCGATACTTTTCGGCCTGATGCTGGTTTGGTTTTTTCAGTGGCTTATCGTTTTTTTAGGAGTGCAGAAGGGGCTTGAGCGCGCTAATAAAATATTTATGCCGCTTTTAATCGCGCTTACGGCAATCATAGTTATCTGGAGCGTACGGCTTCCCGGAGCCGGGCAGGGGATTGCGCTGTACCTGAGGCCGCAGTTTGGGAAGCTTAAAGATATCAGGGTGTGGATGGACGCGTTCAGCCAGATATTTTTCACGCTTAGCCTTGGATTCGGCGTAATCCTGGCATACGCGTCGTATCTGCCTAAAAAAAGCCAGATTGTCAAAGACTCCTTTATTATCTGTATGGTAAATTGTTTATTCTCTGTTTTTGCCGGATTTGGAGTGTTTTCAGTGCTTGGTTATATGGCTCAGTCAACAAACCAGCCGATCAGTGATGTTGTATCTGAGTCGATAGGGCTGGCCTTTGTAGTATACCCAAAGGCAATAAGCCTGCTTCCGGCATTCTCGCGTGAGTTTGGCCTGATTTTCTTCGCGATATTAGTCATTGCCGGCCTTTCATCAGGGATTTCGATACTGGAGGGTATCACCTCGGCGATAATCGATAAATTTCATTACCCGCGAAAAGTTGTAGTCTCAGTTTTGTCAGTAATTGGGTTCCTGGGCGGGATGATCTTCACCACCCGGGCAGGATTGCTCTGGCTTGATATTGTGGATCATTTTGTTACGCATTACGGGATTATCATTGCGGCAATACTCGAATGTTTTCTTGTCGGATGGATATTTAAGGCAAAAAAACTAAGGGAACATATCAATCATTGCGGTGTTTGGGAGCTTAAAAAATGGTGGTGGGATGTTTCTGTAAAAGTGGCTGCGCCGCTTATATTAGTAGGATTACTGCTCACTACCATATTTGAGGAGATCGCAGCTCCTTACGGTAACTACTCTCGGCTGGCGACCATTGTTATTGGCCGGGACTGGATCCTCATAACTGTTTTCATCGCTCTTTTTGCCGCCTCAAGCTCATGGAAAGTAGATCCGCGGCACAGGATGCTTGATCTTGAGAAAAATTAAATTAAGATTGTTTTGAATTGAATTGCTGCGTAAAGCACTATACTTAAAGGAGGTTACCAGGAATGGAAAATTATTCTGAAAATACTATTCGCAATGTTGTATTGGTCTCTCATACTGGTGCGGGTAAAACATCTTTAGCTGATTCAATGCTTTTTAACTGCCGGCAGGTGAGCCGTCTTGGGCGCGTTGATGAGGGCAATTCCATCAGCGATTTTGATCCCATTGAAATAAATCATAAAATTTCGATCAATGCCTCTATTATGCATTGTATAAAAGGCAGTACAAAAATTAATATTATTGATACTCCCGGATATGCTGACTTTATTATGGAACTGCGTAATTGCGTTCCGGCAGCAGATGTGGCCATAGTTGTTATTAGCGCGACTGACGGAATTGAAGTGGGTACGCAAAGGGGCTGGGGGGTTCTCGATGAGGCAAAACTGCCCAGGGCCATATTTATAAGTAAGCTTGATAAAGAAAACGCGGATTTTTACAGTATAGTTGATGCTATTAAAAAAGAATTCGGAGCTCAATGCGCGCCTTTATTTTTACCTGTGGGCAAGGAATCCAGCTTTAAGGGTGTAGCTAATCTGCTGACTAAAACCGGATGGGAAGGGCTTAATGAGGATGAAAAAGAAAAAGCGGAAAAATTTCGGGAGTCATTTATAGAGACCGTGGCTATGGCCGATGATACCTTACTTGAAAAGTATCTTAACGGTGAGGAATTAACACAGGAAGAGATATGCCGTGTTTTTAAGATCGCGTTTAAAGATAATACGGTGATCCCTGTTTTCTGCGGTAATGCGCTTGATAGTATAGGGGTAAAGGAATTAATTGAGAAGATTGTCAATTTTTTTCCGGCACCGTCTGCTGCGGGGAAGATCGAAGGTGTTGATCCCCAAACAAAGGAGAAAAAGGAACTGATAACTAAGATTGATCAGCCTTTCGCCGGATACGTGTTCAAGACTATATCCGATCCTTATGTGGGACAGCTAAGTGTGTTCAGGGTGGTTTCCGGAAGCCTTATTTCTAATACAGAGTTTATTAATGTTACAACCAATGCCTCGGAGCGTTTCGGACAGCTTTATGTACTGCAGGGTAAAGAGCAGCTGCCGGTTGAGTGTGTGTCTGCGGGAGATATAGGAGCTGTTGCCAAATTAAAGAATACGCATACAGGCGACTCAATGACTAGCGCTAAAAACAAGGTTTTGTTTAATATAAGCTGTTCCATGGAGCCGTCAATTTCCTACTCGCTTAAACCCAAGACAAGGCAGGATGAGGAAAAGATATCTCAGGCCCTGGCTAAGATGACCACAGAAGATCAGGGACTAAGGGTGTCGCGTGACTCGCAGACAAAAGAATTGATACTTTCCGGTATGGGCGATATGCATCTTGAGATCGCGATCGAGCGCCTGAAAAGCCGTTATCATGTTGATGTAGACGTGGGAACACCTAAAGTTCCTTATAAAGAGACGATTAAAAAAACAGTCAAAGTGCACCATAAATACAAAAAACAGTCAGGCGGACGCGGTCAGTACGGTGATGTCTGGCTGGAGATATCTCCTTTGCCAAGAGGCGGTGATTTTGAATTTGTGGACAGGGTTGTCGGCGGGTCTGTACCCAGGCAATATATCCCTTCTGTTGAAAAGGGCGTGCGCAAGAAAATGATAGATGGTATTATCGCCGGATACCCGCTTGTCGATATTCAGGTAGCTCTTTATGACGGTTCTTATCATGAAGTCGATTCCTCTGACATGGCGTTTCAGATAGCCGCCGGCATGGCTTTAAAACAGGGAATTCTTGACGCGAACCCTGTACTGCTTGAGCCGGTTATGAACGTGGAAGTAGTAATAGGCCCTGAATATATGGGAGCGATAAACGGAGATTTGAGTTCCCGCAGAGGCCGTGTGCAGGGTATGGAACAGGCCGGAAAATATGAAATGATCAAAGCGCAGGTGCCGCTATCTGAGATGCTCAGGTATGCGACCGATCTGCGTTCCATGACACAGGGCCGGGGATCTTACTCAATGAGCTTTTCTCATTATGAAGAAGTGCCGCATAAGCAGGCGGAAAAGATTATCAGCCAGTCAAAGGCTGAAGAAAAAGAAGAGGTACATTAAAAGCATTTTTCCCTGTGATGATAAAAAACGCGGCACTTAAGAAAAACGGGTTTACCCTGATTGAAATCTTAATCGCCTTGATGATTTTAGGCATAGGGTTGGTTTCTGTCCTGGCTTATTTGCCGACTGCACTTGATGCTTCAAAAAAAGCAGCGGATATAACAATAGCTGCTTTGGTCGCTCAAAAATATATTGAGGAAATAAAATCGGCAAGTATAAATGATATCACCTTTGCAGACACGTTTGATACCGCGGAAGTTTTTATCAATGATAGTGATTTTACGGGGTTTTATTACAGGATAGATGTAAGTGATACCGGCGCCTCAGGCACAAAAGACGTAACTGTAGATGTGCGATGGAATTTTAAAGGAAAATATTATATTGAAAGTTTCAATACTATGATTGTAAAATACAATCCGGGCTGATGGCTGAGGAGGAAAAGCGAAAACCGAAGGACGAGGGACGATCGTTCCCGTTGGTCACTAGGACGAAGGACGCAATAAGAATAGGGGCGATTAAAAATAGGAGTGATAATTTCATGTCTGGACATTCAAAATGGGCGAGTATAAAACACAAAAAAGCGGCAACGGATTCAAAACGCGGTAAGCGCTTTACAAAAATAATCAAGGAGTTAACTGTTGCCGCGCGCGAAAACGGCGGAGACCCGGGCGCGAATCCGCGGCTCAGGCTTGCCGTGCAGAACGCGAAAGACGCTAATATGCCAAAGGACAATATCGAAAAAGCGATAAAAAAAGGCACTGGCGAACTGCCTGGTGTAGTTTACGAGCCAATGGTTTATGAAGGATACGGCCCGAGCGGGGTGGCTATTCTGGTAGAGGTTCTTACTGATAATAAGAATAGGGCCGCGGCTGAAGTACGCAGTATATTTACCAAAAGAAATGGAAATATGGCCGGAGCCGGCTCTGTTGCCTGGCAGTTCAAGCAAAAAGGCCTGATCATAGTCAGCAAGAACAAAAGCGAGGAAGATAAGCTTATGAATATCATTCTTGAAAACGGTGCTGAAGATATGCAGAGCGGAGAGGATACTTATGAGATCA
>JAKLQT010000019.1 GCA_022013205.1 Candidatus Omnitrophota bacterium
GCGGGAAGAGTACAACACTGGCTGTTTTATGCGAGCTTATTAATCAAAGCCGCAAGGAGCATATTATAAGTATCGAAAACCCTATAGAAATAGTATATACCCCAAAATTATCTCAGATCACACAGCGGGAAATAGGCCTGCATACTATTTCTCAGAATAACGCGTTGCGGGCCGCGTTACGCCAGGACCCTGATATACTGCTCATCAGTGATTTAAGAGACTTGTCAACTATTCAGCTTGCGGCTACTGCTGCTGAGACAGGGCATTTGGTGCTTGGGACAATGAACACTAATGATGCCGCGCAGACACTGCTGCGGCTGATTAATTCTTTTCCGCCTCAGGATAAAGATCTTGTACAAAATATGATCTCAGAATCCTTAAGAGGTATTATTTGCCAGCAGCTTATCCCGGCAAAAAGCAAAGATAATCTTGTAGCCGCGTATGAGGTTTTAGTTGTTAACGCGGCTATTTCAAACCTAATCCATAAAGGTAATTTGGAGCAGGTTTTTCAGGTGATTGAAACCGGTAAGGCCAAAGGTATGATCTCATTTGATGCTTCTTTGATCGAACTTGTTAAAAATGATATGATCAGCTGGGAAGAAGGAGTTGCCCGCGCAGCGAATAAACGTGAATTTGAGAAGATCGGATATAAGAGATATTCCGGGCAGCAGGTTCAGCATAAGGGATAATTATGGCGCAAATAGATGCTTTGTTTAACAGATTAATTAATAGTAAAGGTTCGGATCTTCATCTGGAACAGGGGCAGAGGCCTAAGATGCGTGTTCACGGGAAACTTACAGAATGTAATGATATCCCAGCGTTAACCCAGGAATATCTATGTGAAATTCTAAAAGAAATATCGGGTGAAATTAACTGGCAGAGATTGGAAAGAACCGGAGACCTTGATTTCGCCTATGCGCTTGATAATGGAGCGCGTTTTCGTTCTAATTATTTTAAATTTTTCTATGGATACGGGGCTATTTTTCGTCTCATTCCTTCTAAAATATGCAGCTTTGAAGAATTAGGCGTGCCTGATGTGATGAAACAGGTTGCCCAGCTCAAATCAGGGCTTGTTTTGGTGACAGGGCCGACAGGAAGCGGAAAATCATCGACTTTGGCAGCGATTATTGATTTAATCAATTCAGGTTATGTAAAGAAAATACTAACACTTGAAGAGCCTATTGAATTTTTGCATCAGAATAAACAAGCCATTATTGTTCACAGAGAAATCGGCTCAGACGCCATCAGTTTCGCGCAAGGGCTAAGAAGCGCTTTAAAAACTGATGTTAATATAATTATGGTAGGAGAAATGCGCGATAGGGATACTATCGAGCTTGCGCTCACAGCCGCGGAGATGGGTATTTTGATATTAGGCACTCTGCATACGAATTCTGCCGCTAAAACAATAGATAGGATAATCGATTCTTTTCCCAGTAACAAGAAAAACCAGACCAGAGAAATATTGGCTAATACCCTGCAGATTGTTTGTGCTCAACAGCTGCTGCCGAGTATAGATGGGGCAAGGCGCTGGGCAGCCTTCGAAATACTCTTGCGCTCAATCGCATTGCCGTCATTAATCCGCCAGGGAGATACCAAACTTGTAAGATCGGAAATAAATACACACGCGCGTTTAGGCATGGTTTCTATGGATAACTATCTTTTGAAATTGGTACAGGAAGGCAAAGTATCAATAGAAGAAGCATATGTTAAGGCCATGGATAAGACACTATTCCAATTAACATAATTCTCTTTGTAACTATACTGTTATTTCCCCTGCCTTTGATTGCCGTAATGAGGATGGAAGGTGCTGCTCAGATGGGAGGGGTAAATTCGCCAAAACAGCCTCTCTTGGGCTGCTTCATGGTACTGTTGCAAAACACAGTCCTATAGAGGGTGAAAATAATTGACAAAAGTATTTCGACTGTGTTAATATATATATCTTTTAAGGCGCAAAAACGGCAAATGGAGGCAATAATGGCGAGAAATAAAATTGTAATGGATGGAAATACCGCGGCGGCTTATGTCGGGCACGCGATGAATGAGGTCTGCGCGATTTACCCGATTACGCCCTCCTCCGGCATCGGAGAGATTGCAGACGAAAAGTCGGCAAAGGGCCAAAAGAATATATGGGGACAGGTTCCGATTGTTTCCGAATTGCAGTCTGAAGGAGGCGCCTCAGGCGCTGTGCATGGCGCTCTAACAGCCGGAGCCCTTACAACTACATTTACAGCTTCGCAGGGGCTGCTGCTTATGCTGCCGAATATGTTTAAAATCGCGGGTGAACTTACTCCGGCTGTTTTTTATGTAACCGCTCGGACGCTAGCAACGCACGCGTTATCAATATTCTGTGATCATTCGGATATTATGGCAGCACGTTCAACAGGGTTTGGAATAATCTTCGCCTCAAGCGTACAGGAAGTTATGGATCTTGGAGTTATCGCGCAAGCGGCTACCTTAGAATCCAGAATTCCTTTTATAGTTTCTTTGGACGGATTCAGAACCTCGCATGAAATTCAAAAGATAGAAGAGGTAAGTTTTGATGATATGCGCGCGATGATTAAAGATGAGTTTATTACGGCACACAGACAGCGCGCGCTTAGTCCTGATAGGCCGACAATCAAAGGAACTTCGCAGAACCCGGATGTATTTTTCCAGGAAAGAGAAACAGTAAATGCTTTTTATCAGAAAACACCCGCTATTGTTCAGGATGTCATGGGTAGATTTGCTAAATTATCCTCCCGCCAATATAAGGCGTTTGATTATGTTGGGGCCAAAGATGCTCAAAGGATTATTATTATTATGGGCTCCGGGGCCGGGGCGGCTCAGGAGGCTGTGGATAAAATGAACTCAAACGGCGAAAAAGCCGGAATGATTATTGTCCGGCTTTATCGGCCTTTTGATGTGCACGCGTTTATTAAAGCAATTCCTGCCTCAACAAAGTCTATTGCTGTTTTAGACAGAACAAAAGAGCCGGGAGCGATCGGCGAGCCGCTGTATTTGGATGTTCGTTCGGCGATCGGCGAGGCAATGGAAAAAGGCACTGCTCCTTTTAAAACCTGGCCGGTAATTGTCGGCGGAAGGTACGGCCTTGGCTCTAAGGAATTTACCTCTTGTATGGTTAAAGCGGTGTTTGATAATCTATCCGCTTCAAAACCGAAGAATGGTTTTACAGTGGGCATAGTTGATGATGTTACCAATACCAGCCTTGAAGCGGATGCTTGCTTCGAAGCTGAGAATCCGGAAAATTTCCGCTGTATGTTCTGGGGATTGGGTGCTGACGGTACGGTTGGTGCCAATAAAAATTCGATCAAAATAATAGGTGAGTTAACTGATTATAATGTACAGGGGTTCTTTGTCTATGATTCTAAAAAGGCAGGATCCCGAACAATATCGCATTTGCGTTTTGGAAAAGGTATTATTAACAGTACGTATCTTATTCAAAAAGCGAACTTTATTGCCTGCCATAATTTCAGCTTCCTTGAAAAATACGATATGCTCCAAGCCGCAGAGGTTGGCGCGACATTTCTGCTGGCAAGCCCGTTTGGCAGTGATGAAATATGGAATAGGATGCCAAAAGAAGTACAGCAGGCTATTATTGACAAAAAGCTTAAGTTTTATGTGATTAAGGCCTTTGATTTAGCTGCTGAGATAGGCCTGGGCGCGAGAATTAACGTGATAATGCAGACTGCTTTCTTTAAGATCAGTAATATTATCCCGGTTATTAAAGCAGTAGAAGCGATTAAAACAGCGATTAAAAAGACATACGGCAAAAAAGGCGACAAAATAGTTGAGATGAACAATAAGGCTGTTGAGGCGGCGCTTAAGTCTATCGAGGAAGTAAAGGTTCCGTCTAAGGCTGCAAGCAGGATATCCATACCTGATGTAGTTTCTGCGGGCGCGCCGGACTTTGTAAAGAATGTAACTGCTCTCATAGTAGCAGGGCGCGGTGATGAACTTCCGGTATCTGCTTTTCCGGTGGACGGTACCTGGCCTACGGCTACTTCTCAGTATGAGAAGAGAAACATTGCTCTGCAGATACCCGAATGGATACCGGGCCTTTGTATCCAGTGCGCCCAGTGCAGTTTCGTTTGTCCTCATGGTGTAATAAGAATGAAAATATATAATGAGGATCTTCTTAAGAACGCGCCAAAGGATTTTAAATCAATAGCAGCGAAAGGCAAGGGTGTTGAACACAAAGCATTTAGCCTGCAGATCGCGCCTGAGGATTGCACCGGGTGCGGCGCGTGTGTTAATAAGTGTCCTGTGCTTGAGAGGGGAGAGGATAAGCAGCCCACAGGCAGGAAGGCAATAAATATGGTTTCGCAGATTGCTGTGCGTGAAAAAGAAAAGACAAACTTTGAGTTCTTCTTGTCATTGCCGGATGTAAGTGTTAAGGATAATCCGTTTGGAGTTGAGACCTTGCGCGGCGCGCAGCTTATGCGCCCGCTTTTTGAGTTCTCAGGGGCGTGTGCCGGCTGCGGAGAAACACCGTATGTAAAGCTGCTCACGCAGTTATACGGAGAGAGAGCGATCATTGCCAATGCTACAGGGTGCTCTTCTATTTACGGCGGTAATTTGCCGACAACTCCTTATTGCGTCAGAGCTGACGGCAAGGGGCCTGCGTGGTCAAACTCTTTATTTGAAGATAATGCTGAATTTGGTTTTGGAATGCGTCTCGCGGTTGACCAGATCACGGATCAGGCTAAGTTACTGTTAAAAGAAATAGCATCCGGTGACTTAAGCGCGCTGGCAGGCCAAATACTGACTGCCCGGCAGAAAACACATCTTCAGATAGAAGAGCAGAGAGAAAGAGTGCAAGCGCTAAAAGCTAAGTTAAAAGGAAGAACAGAGGCAAAAAAGCTGCTGTTAATCGTAGATTACCTTGTGGCTAAAAGCGTTTGGATCCTCGGCGGAGACGGCTGGGCATATGATATTGGCTACGGCGGATTAGACCATGTTCTCGCGCAGGATAAGAACATCAATGTCCTGGTTTTGGATACAGAGGTTTATTCAAATACAGGCGGGCAGATGTCTAAGGCGACTCCTATGGGAGCGATCGCGAAATTTGCCGCGGCTGGAAAACCTTTGTTCAAAAAAGACCTTGGCCTGCTGGCTGCTACATACGGATCGATTTATGTTGCTCGTGTGGCAATGGGGGCAAATCCCGCTCAAACGCAAAAGGCGTTTATTGAAGCGGAACAGTTTAACGGCCCTTCAATTATAATTTCCTATTCGCATTGCATCGCGCATGGTATTAATATGACCAAGGGCATGGACCAGCAGAAGAAGGCTGTGGACTGCGGATACTGGACTTTGTTTAGATTCAATCCTGACCTGATCAAGCAGGGTGAGAATCCTATGCAGCTTGACAGTAAAGCGCCGAGCATTCCGCTGGAAGACTATATCTATAATGAAACCAGGTTTAAGGCATTGAAAACCATGGCTCCTGAGCGGGCAGAAAAATTTCTGAAACTTTCTCAGGAAGAATTAAAGCGCAGGTTTAAGATGTATGAGCATTTAGCTAAAATGGATTACAGTAAAGAATGAAATTATCTAAAAAAACATTGCTGAACTTAAATAGCCTGAACATAAAAAATTGTTGCCACGCGATATATTTCATGCTAATATGCTTTAAGAAAGAAATTAAGGGCAACTATAATTGGGTTTAACAAATAAAGGGGGGGGAGCAATGAAAAAAACGTATTGCGTTGTATTGTCTGTAATCGTTATGTGCCTATGTGTACTTGTCCCGTTAAAAGTACAAGCAGAAGAAGGATTTCCGGTGCGTGAGAAATATTCCGATGTCCCGTTTATCACAACAGAACAGCTTTTCGCGGAATATGACAGCATTATTATCGTTGATGTGCGGTCAAAATTTGAATATGATGTTATCCATATCGCCAAAGCGGCGCATATAATTCTTTCAAAAAAAACATTTGTCGAAGAACTTAGCGCGGTCAGGGCTAAAGACGGCACAGTGAAGATGGCTTTCTACTGTAATGGCCATACCTGTGAAAAGAGCTATGAAGCCACACAGCAAGCAATGGAAGCCGGATTCAAAAATGTTTACACATACGACGCTGGGATATTTGACTGGGCAAATGCTTATCCGGAATTATCTACTTTAATGGGGCAAACCCCGGTAGATAAAGAAAAGCTTATTTCAAAGGAAGGCCTCAATAAACGGTTTGTGTCATATGAGGAGATACTAGAAAAAGCATCGGATTCCAATAACGTAATTATTGATATCCGCGACCCATTCCAGCGCGAAAAAATCCCCAATATACCGGGACTGCGTAATATCCCTCTTGACAGAATGCTTGTTCTGCTTCAAGAAGGTGAATTTAAATCTAATCATCTCTATTTTATCGACGCGGTGGGCAAGCAAGTACGATGGCTGCAATACCATCTTGAATCTAATGGATATATAAATTACAATTTTCTGGAAAAAGGGGTGCTTTCAACGCAAGATTTCAAATAAAGCCCACCCGGGCTATCCTTCAACAGGCTCAGGAGCCATGGTTTTTAAAGCATGCGGGATAAACCGTTTTAAGGCTATTAAGGATTTGTTCAACAAACCACGGATTATCCCGTGGTTTGTTGTTTTATAAGGCGCCTGGTAAGCTATGCCCTCTCTCATTCTAAAATTTGGGCCATTCTTATTTAAAGTGGAAGAATTTCTGTAAGATGATAAAAGTGCAGGGGGTAGATGGAATTAATGAAAAGATTTATTGCTTCGCTTTTTAGGCCAAATATCGCCGGCGCAGAACGCAAAACGCGGCTGCTGCTGAAAATCGCGCTTATTAGCGTTATGTTTTGCGGAATATTTCAGGAGAATGTCCTTTCTGCCCCTGGGCAGAAGCGGCAGGGACAGGATATCTGCATCTACAGTTTTGTCAATAATGGATGCAGTGACTGTGAGGAATTTTACGAAAAACATGTCGTCAATTTGATCGAAAAATACCGTTTAAAAGCGATTGCCCTTGATGTGAATTCTGCCCAAAATTACGCTTTGCTTATTGGAGCGGAAAAATATTTTAAAAAAAGGGAGGTATCTTTTCCCTGCGTTCTTCTATGTGACGCCCTGGTGGAAAAAGAAGATATTATCAGCGGCCGTCTGGAGAAAAGAATCGCCGCTGCCAAGACAACCGGAATGCCTTTTTTTGACTTCGCCGAAATTAAACATTTACTCTCTATTAACCCTCCGGTATTTAAACTAAAAAACACAACCGCGGTTTACTTTTTTAAAGAATCCTGCAAAAAATGCGGCCGTGTGGAGAAAAGCCTGCTTTTTCTGGAAAAAAAATATTATGAATTCAATTTTCAAAGATTCGATATTGCCGATAAAAATTCCTGCCTTTTTTATCAATATCTGATAGATAAGTATCACCTCCCCGGAAATAAGGCCTTAACAACCCCGGCCTTATTTATCGGCAAGGAATATTTAACGGAAAAACAGCTGGACTATCTTTCTTTGGAAGCAACAGTTGAAAAATACCGTTACCAGGAAATAAATTCCGACTACGCGGAATCTCTGCGTAAAGATAAAACCGTGCTTCAGGAGAAAATAGCGCGGAGGTTTGAAAATTTCAGCGTAATTGGCGTAATTACCGCTGGGATTATTGACGGGATTAACCCCTGCGCTTTCGCGGCAATTGTCTTTTTTGTCACTTCGCTTTTGATAATTAAACGGCAGCGCCGGGAAATCATTTTAGTTGGGATAAGTTTTATCAGCGCGGTTTTTTTTACCTATTTATTTGTCGGGTTCAGCGGAATAAAGCTGCTGCAGCCTTTTTTAACGCTGCCGATTATTGAAAAAATTGTTTCCTTTATTTATACCGTACTCGCCGGAGTACTTTTTATCCTGGCTTATTTGTCTTTCCGCGATATATTTATGTTTATCCGGCAGGGAAAAAAAGAGGTGATTTTAAAGCTTTCCGATAAGCAAAGTTCTGCTATCCGAAATACCATAACAGAAAAACTCCGGGGAAAACACTGCATTGGGGGAGCGTTTGTAAGCGGAGTTTTTGTTTCACTTACAGAACTCGCCTGTACAGGACAGATTTACCTGCCGACAATTATGTATATTTTAAATGTGCCTGAATTGCGCAAACAAGCTCTTACGTATCTTATTTTTTACAATATCGCCTTCATCATCCCTCTGATTGGTATCTTTATTTTAGCCTTATCGGGATTACCCGCGCTGCATTTTGCCCGCGTGTCAAAGAAATTTTTTATCTGGGGTAAAATGCTGCTTGGACTGCTGTTTATTTGCCTTGGCGTTATTCTTTTATTGACGCGCTTAGTTGATTATAAATTTTTCCACACGATTTTGTAATTTCAAAGCCATATCTGTTAGATTCTGCGCGCGTGAAGACAACTCTCCCATGGCTGAAGTCATATCTGTGATGGATTCAGAAACTGTTATTATAGAACTGGAAGAATCTTTCGCGATATTAACCATGTTTTCAATTGCTTTACGCGCGAGTTCGGAGTTTTTTATTTGCTCATCACCGGTTTTAGCAATCTGCTGGGCCTGAATCGCGCTATGTTCGGCAGCTTTTAAGATATTGTCCAGGTAAGAGCGGAATTTTTCTATAATAATCTTTCCTTCTTCAACGTCATCGGCAGCATTTGACGCTGATATAATTGCCTCAGAAGTCTCTTTCTGCGTTGCGCGTATGATCTCTGAAATCTGTTCTGCTGAGCGCGCGGAATTTTCCGCTAATTTACGCACTTCTTCAGCAACAACAGAAAATCCCCTCCCGGATTCTCCGGCGCGCGCGGCTTCGATAGCCGCGTTCAAAGCCAGGAGATTAGTCTGTTGGGCAATGGTAGTGATTACCACAACAATCCGTCCAATTTCCTGGGAACGGGCCCCAAGATTCTGGACAGTTGCTGTAATATCATGGGCGCTTTCCAGAATACGTATGGTTTTGCTCACCGCCTCTTTAGAAGCAGTCATGCCCTGTTCAGACAACCTTGTTGTTTCCTGGGCAAGCTTAACGCCTTCATTAGCGTTTAGAGATACCTGCTTAACCGTTGCCGTCATTTTGGCGATAATTGATGAAGCCTCTTCTGACTGTCTTGCCTGGGCATCGGCCCCCTGGTTTATCTGATGCATTGTCGCGGCAACTGATTCCGCTGAGGCATTTTCTTCCTGAACAACACTGAATACTTCCGTAGCCATGTCATGTATCTTCTCAGAAGCGGATTTAACTTCCATAACGATTTCCCGCAGGTTATTGCTCATCTCATTAACTGCTATTGCCAGAGTTTCCAGCTCATCATGGGTTTGAAGCTTTATTATCCTGGTAAGATTTCCCTGAGCAATACCGCGGACATTATTCGAAATAATCGAAAGGGGAGATATAACTTGTTTAAATAAAACATAATACAAAGGAATTGATAATAGAATAATCCCCACTAAAAACGTCAATAGTACGCTCTTGATTACGTCAACTATCGCTTTTCCTGTAAATTCCTCTGACTGGGCTTTAAGTTCATTTATCTGCTGATCCGTAGACGCTAATGACTTCCGCAGTAAACTTTTTGTTAAAATTATTTTCGCTTTGCCGATTTTATCGCCGCGTTCGTCTATGCAATCACGCTCTAAAGTAAGCAGGTCTTTAACCTCCGCGGAAGGCGCCTCCATCTTAGTCCAGGCTTTATTCCCCCGGTCAAAAACAACCGCGTAAATAACCGCCTTATCTTTGACAATGGCCATAACGCTGTTTTGCAAAACCTCATAGTTATAATTCATGAGCGCCAGAGGAGCTACTTCGGTAAGCAAACTAAGAAGATGTTCTCCTTTTGACGCGAGTTCTGTCTCCAATTCCTTTTCTCTTTGCATCCGCTGTTGAGATAAAAGCTCTTTAGTTTGCATAGACTGTTCTAATAATGCGGTACGTTCTTTCTGGACAACAAGAAGCGCCACGCTTAGCATCACAAGTAATATGCCAAAAGCCGCAATAAAAATAATCTTAGTAACTAGTTTTTGATGTGTATTTTTCATTTTTGCTTTCTTAAAAAAATTTAACTTTATTAATATCCTTATTATAGTTTTTACTTACCAAAAGGTCAAGAGACATTTTTTGCAAAAAGCAAAACCTTATGGTATACTTAATCGCCTTTTTCAAATAAGGGGTTAGAAAGGGAGAAAGTGGAAAAAAACAGTGTTCCAGAATTCAGCAGTGCGATCTACTATTTAGAACAGCACGAGAAGAGTAACAGCTTTCCGGCATGGGTCATCCGGCATCAAAAGGAGGTCTTTTTGCTTGCGTATCATATGGGGGAAATGCTGGGCCTTAGAAATGAACAGCTGACTGATCTGGCTATTGCCGCGCGGTTTCATGATATCGGGAAAACTCATATTGATGCTGAGATTATCAACCATGAAGGCGAGCTGAACGAGAATCAAAGATATGCTGTATTTAAGCATGTGCATCAGTCATACGATATTTTGAAGAAAAAGGGGGTTAATTCTAAATCGATACTTGACGGGGCGTTTTATCATCACGAAAATTATGATGGTACAGGATATCCTGATAAGTTAAAGGCGGATGAAATACCGATAGAAGCGCAGATTCTGCGTATTGTTGATTCTTTCAGCGCTATGCTTGGCAGCCGTCCTTATAACAAGCGAAACGAAAAAGATTTTGAGTGGGCGCTCCTGCAGATAGAGGAAAACAGCGGTAGTCTTTATAATCCTAATCTTGTGGAGGTATTTCTAAAAACAACCGGAAAATTAAAAGCGGAATATGCCGCGTGCGGGGATAATAACAGCCTGCATAATATATTATTTGAAAGTTGAAAAAGCGGTTAAATTAAAACATCTCACTAAGAAAGCTGTATATTTATGAGGAAAATAAATACTACCTTTAATCTGGCAGCGTTTTTTCTGATGCAGGCATTTATTTTTGTGAATGCCTGTTTTGCTTCAGGGAGCTCTTTTATTAATAAGGTTGAGGGGGATTGCCTTTCTCCCGCGCTGCAGATTGGAAAGAATAATCTGCCTCAAATATATTTTAGTTTACGTCAGAACGGGGATATTGAAAGCGCAGGCCTCAGACAGCATAAAGAGAATGGAGACTATAAAAAGCTGCTTGAGCGTCTCATAAAACAGTTTGGCACAGCGGATGAATTGCTTGATGAGATAAAAGTCCGCTATAAAGATGAATTCGGCAGGGCGATAGAAAATTTAGAGGAAGAAGAACGGAAATATAGTGCTGATAATGGTGATTGGATTGTAGAGCATGAAAAAGAAGTAACGCTGATGAGCTATTGCATGGGGCGTATCCTCGGTTTTGGGGAGCGTCGTTTGGCCGGGCTTGTGATTGCCGCGCGGTTTCATGATATTGGTAAATGCGAAAAAGATCCGCGAGCAATTAACAATAAGAGCCTTTTCACAAGTAACCGTTTCCTTACGAAGCAAGAAAAAGAAAGTGTTTTTGCTGAAATGAATAAGCATTCGGAACGCGCTTATTTTATCTTAGAAGCCGCGGGAATTAAAGACGAAGTTATTTTAGAGGCTGTACTCAATAATCATGCTAACTTAGACGGCAGCGGATATCCTATTCCGATTACAAGACAGGAAATCCTGCTTGAAGCAAAAATAAACCGGGTCCCGGATTCTTTCAGCGGGATGCTTGGAAGGCGTCCATATCCCAGGCCTTACCACTCAGTTGAAATGGCTGCGCGGGAGATTGAAAATAATGTTTATTCCTTATTCGGCCCGCGGGCAGTAAAGACATTTCAAAGCATGCTGAGTGATAAAGAAATTACAAACAGGCGTGAAGAATTTTATCATATACCTCTTCGAGAAGGAGCGATATTCAGGGATTTATTAAAAGAAGCAGAAAAGATTGATGCTGTTTATCCTTTTGCCAAAGTTGCCTGCGGCATTTCAAATAACTGGAACGAAAAACCGTACAGTTTCGCGGTGAATTCAATAGATACACACCGGCACGCGGAAGTAAACCTTATTTTAAAGGTGCTTGATGAGCAATTAAGGCGGAGGGGGTTACGTAAACAATACATGAAGCAGCTTAGACAGCTTGAGTTTCTAGCTTATACGGCTAAATTAAATGAATCCGCTGAGGCAAATACAATTTTGAGAAAATTATTGCAAGCAGCAGGTGATCCGTTTAAGGATAAGGTTATTTATGTGACTTTACGCCCTTGCGAGGCATGTTTTAAATTATTGGGCTTGATAGGGATAAAAGAAATATATTACGGTTCAGAGCATGTTGATTCTGATTTTATCTTAAAGAGCGAAAACGCGGCAGAAGAATTGCGCAAAAAAGGCATGAGAATAGCGCGGGCGCATTTTCACAATGAAGGGGTGCTTGAGCCGAATGAATTGTTCTTTGCCTTTTGCAATCAGCCCGGGTATGAGAAAATCACCGAAACGGTTAACAGCTGGTTCGCGGAGATTATTAAGCATACTGATACGCAAAAGCTTTCGATAGATATTATGAAAAAGAAAGAACGTGAATTTGCAGCTATGCTAGGCTGCCTGCTTGGCAGTCTTGATGCTCAGGCAGATATTAAGCAGGTAAACGAAATACTGCTTCAGGCAAGGGAAACGATAATGGGCCCCCGCTGTTTAAGACATCCAGAGAGCAGTTCTTTAAATAATCAGGATTTACTATTGCAAGCTATATAAGAGAGATTGAAACTATAATTTATTAACATCAGGCCGATAGAGTAGTTTTCCCATTTTTGGCGGCTAAAAATTTGTAACTATATAGCAGTGAATAAATAGGGAAAAATTAGAAGTAAAAAGATAAGTAAGGGACGGTAAAGGAGCTCAAGAAGTAAAGCGAAACCAGATAGGAAGAACAGTTTTAGCTCATTCTCGCCTGACATCCTGTCAGTCTCCGAGGAAAAGGTTGCTTTTGCTCATCCGTGGCAAAAGCAACCTTTAAAGCCGCAAAAACAATTCTCCCTATCTGCTTCGTATGAAGTTGTGATGTGATTTTAAAAATAGGTAAACTCCACAGGCGATACTATTGATTTTAACAGTAGTTTATGCTATTGTAGCACCTTAGATGTACAAAGGTGTTTGTTGTAACACAGCGGAAATGCCCCCGAACCTTGTCGATTAGGGTAAGGAGTGGAAGATTGAATTATAAGATATCTCTTCCCATGATGGGTTTGTGATATTAAAAAAGACCTTTCACTTTAAAAAACAGGGTTCAAAGTCCTGATATGATTAAAGACCTCTCACCCCAAAAATACGGGGTTCGATGTCCTCGAAAAATTTATTTATAAATTTTTCTCGGAGAGGTGTCCGAGCGGTTTAAGGAGCACGCTTGGAAAGCGTGTGTGCTTCACTGTACCCAGGGTTCGAATCCCTGCCTCTCCGCCATAAACCATTCGACAAAACCTTTGGTTTTGTCTCAGGTTCATGGCGCAGCCATTGAATGGTTTATGCCATGTACCGGAGGAGCAAAGCGACGACTGGTATAGGGCTATATCATTTTAGGATTCGAAAAATCTATGTATCACGTATACGTTTTAATCAGCTTAAAAGATAAAAGATTCTATATTGGTTTTAGTGAAGATGTCTTGCAGAGGGTTAAAGAGCATAACTCAGGCAAGAATGTCAGCACGAAAAACCGACGGCCATTCAAGCTTGTCTATTACGAATCGCACCTGTCAAAACAAGACGCTATGAAGCGGGAGCGATATTTTAAAACCGCTAAAGGTAAGACAACATTAAAACAAGTATTAAGGAATTCGCTGGCAAAACTATGAGCGCAAGAAGCGCCTGCCTCGCCATGCTTTGGACGGGTTCCAATCCCAGTTTCCACAATAATCTTGAGTGATAAATTAACATACCTCTCCTATATTCTCAACAACATATATCATCAGGCAAATACAGCCAACATCAGTTATCTACAGATGTGAATTGTCTGTTTTTTGTGGTTTATGTGGTGGGAATGTGGTGAAATCCATGCCCATGTCTGTAATTGCTCGGGTATCCCAGAGTCCTTACCGGTGTTCATTTAAAAGCCGCCGCCGCGCCCGAAGGGCGTAACTTCTACTTTGCGTAGACTTGAGTTAAGGTTTTAATAATAATGTTACTCGGATTCTGTAGACTTATATATATCATAAATATAAAATATTGTCAAACGAAGGAGGAATTATGCCTAACATATTAAAACAATTTGGTGATAAGGTTCGGTCTAATCGCTTAAAGAAAAATCTTTCACAAGAGAAGCTTGCTGAGTTATCGGGCCTTCATCGCACCTATATAGGGCAAATAGAAAGTGGAAAAAGAAATATTGCTTTAAAAAATATTAATAAATTGGCGAAAGCGCTAAAAATTTCAGTCAAAGAATTATTTACTTAATTAATGAGGATTGTAAAATGGTTGCTAAAAATATATCCAATAGGAACGGCAGGGCACTTGAATATGACATAGTAACATATTTAATTTCAGAATCTTCGTCTTTTAAATCCGTCTTGACTCAACAAACAAAGAATGATTTAGCTAGAGATGAAAGTAATTATTTGGAGTTGCCAGAATCTTTAAGAGCAAGTTACGATAAATGTGCCAAGATAGTACACGATTGGTTGCTGCAATTTTTCAACGAAAAAAATATTGTGATACATAAGATCACAGATAACGAAGCAAAAAAGGGCGATGTAACAGATATCCCTATTAGTAATGATGATAGAGCGATTAATATATCCGTAAAACATAATCATTCTGCGGTTAAGCATCAGCGCCCACCAACAACTGCGAAATGGTGTGGCTTTTCTAAGGGGTCAAGTGAAGATGTTGGGTTTCGCATGAAGTATGAAGCAATAATAAGCGATTTTTTAAATAGAGCAAAAGAAGAAATGCCAGATGCAGAAAACTTTAGAGATTTAAAAGAAATAGATGATAATTATATATCAGAAAATCTGTACAAACCTGTGTGCGCATTGATGGTAAGTACAATAAATAGTTTGTGTAAAAATATTGATAATGTAATAAACCTGTTTAATTTTTTAGTAGGATCGGAGAAATTTTTTAAAATTATAGATTTCCCTGATAAAGTTAAAATTCTAGATTTTGAATCTGTAAGGATGCCAGAACAGGTAGAAGCTTCCATGAAGGGAGAAAGCTATATAATTCTTGATTTTTCTAATGGGTTTGTTTTGTCAATGCGGTTGCATACAGCTGCTTCTAAAATGGGTAAGAGCTTAAAATTTGATACGCAACCAATGAAATTGCCCGAAGTAGAAGAAATTAATATTCAGAAGTAAGGCAAAAAAGTTATGGCTTTTAAATTTAAAACTACAGCCGAACGATCCGAGCTGATGAAGAAAATCAAAAGCGATAAAACGACGCCAGAAATATTGCTTCAAAAAGCTCTCCGCAAAGAAAAGATTAAATTTAAAAAAAATTATAAGAAATTGCCAGGAGTTCCAGAC